>WFMO01000096.1 GCA_015489055.1 Helicobacteraceae bacterium
GAGATAGCAAAATATATTGATTCACTTTTAACCTTTGTAACAGTCGGTGTTTTAGCACAAAACAGCGGTGAAACTATAAACTATGTAAATGCTGAGTTTGTAGCTAAAGATAAAGGAATCGAATTAGAAGCCAAATCGCTCGCAGATTCATCTGTGTATAAAAATGTAATAACTATTAAGCTTACAACGCAAAAATGTGTCACAACTATAAAAGCAACTATTTTTGATGATGATATTCAAAGAATCGTAGAGATAGATGGTTTTAATATTGATGTTGTCTTAAATGGAAATATGATATTTTTTAAAAATACTGATGTACCAGGCGTCATTGGAAGTGTTGGTATGATACTAGCTAACAACAGTGTAAATATTTCTGATTTTAGATTGGGACGTAATAATAGCAATGAGGCTTTAGCAGTTATAATAGTAGATAATATGGTTAAAAGCTCCACTTTAAAAGAACTAGAAGAATTAGATGCATGTATAAGTGTAGGCTACGCTAAACTCTAAATATCTTCCTACTGAGAAATGTTATATTTCTCAGTAGATACAACTTTCATCTAATCAAAATCTGGGTCTTCAATAGATACTACTTTTTTAACATAACAATTAAAGAGAGTTTTTAAATCTATCATATATAACAATACCGGTACAACCATTAGTGAGGCAATAACAGCAGCTATAGTACCAAAAATTAGGGCTACTCCCAATCCTCCAAATACAGGATCACTAGCAAGAAGCGTTGATGCCAGTATGATAGCGACCGCGGTTAAAAATATAGGCTTTGCTCTTGTTACCGTTGCAAATGCGATGGCATCCGCTTTTTTCATAGCCTTCTCTTTCATAAGAGATCTTGTAAAGTCTATAAGTAATAGCGAATTTCTTGAACTGATACCTATGAGCGCGATAAAGCCAATTAACGATGTAGCTGTTAAAAAGAATGTATCTGTGGTAAATAAATTCATGATAAAGTGACCAAATACAACTCCTGGAAAAGATAAAAAACTGCCAAGTAAAACAATAGAACTTAGTTTATAGCTTTTATAGTAAACAACCATTAGTAAGAATATCAGTATTAGTGCTGCGATAAAAGCCGCTCCTAACTGTTCAAATGTTTGAAGTGTGACTTTCATTTCACCACCCCATTTTAAATTATAGATCTTACCTGTTTGTTTGCTGACTAGCCTAAGGTTAAATAAGCCTGTTTTGGTTATATTATATTGGTCTGATAGTTGTTTTAGTATTTTATCTCTTGCCTTCATTAAAGGATAAATTTGCGAAACCATATCAGTGCTTGCCATGACATTTGTCATTTGTCTTAGGTTTTTACTAAGTATCATGGGGTCAGAATCCACAGGTTTAATCGTAATTAATGATATAAGAGGAACCATCATGCCTTTTGAATTCATAAGAGAAAGACTCGAGAGTTTTGATGTTACAGCTTGTAAGCTTTGGTCATTAAAAGGTCTTGTTTGATTACTCAATTCTACAAATAACGGTATTTGATAATTATATTTATTTGAATTTTTTACAGCAACAACTTTGCCTTTAAATGCCAAATATAAAATATTGTTTATTTGCTTAACGCTTATTCCCGATAGTTGCGCTTTGTCTGTATTTATTTTAATACCATATTGTTTATATATCTTTTGTTCCATAGTAGAGATATCCACAAGACCTTTTGTGTGCTTAAATATATTTTCAACCGATGAGGCTAAATGTCTTATACCTTGAGCGTTATTGCCATAAATCTCAGCAACGATAGAGTCAAGTACCGGAGGTCCGGAAGGAGGTTGTACAAAGGCTATATTTGTGCCTTTGATAATATTATCACATCTATTGTGAACCAACGGGCGCATATTATGTACTATTGTAAATGATGGAATATCTCGTTTGTGTTTGTTTGTTAGATTTATAACAAGTTGTGCATAGTTTTCGCTATTTTGAAACTGAGAGCCTTTTATGAGTCCGGCAAAATCCAGCGGAGATCCCATGCCGGAATAAAGTTCAATATTTTGTACATATTTATTTTGTTTTACACTATTATAAACACATGTAGAAACTTTCTTTGTTTGGTAAATCGAGCTTCCGGCGGGTAATTTTATATATATATTAAAGGTATTGCTATCTTTTTCAGGAAGCATTTTTACACGTACCAAACCAGTGGGAATCATGGCTACAGAGACAATAAAGGCTATAAGCGTAAATGCTAAAATAAGCCATCTTGTTTTAGTGTTTACAATTCCGACTCTTACGGCATGTTCAAATTTTTTAAACATCACTTATGCTCCTGTTTATGTTTTGGTTTTTTTAATATCCGTAAAGCAAGATATGGTATAAAGATGTATGCGACAAATAATGAAGCTATGAGTGCAATAGGAACATTTTCAGGTATCGGTGCCATAAATTGTCCCATCATATGCCCAACAAAAAGCATAGGTATCATAGTTAAGATAATTGCAAATGTGGCAATGTTTGTAGGTGCGCCTATCTCATCAGCTGCTTCTATCATCAAATCGACCTCACTATGATGATGTAAATCGATAGAATGAAAGTGCCTGTGTATATTTTCTATAACGATTATTGCCGCATCGACTAAAAGCCCAAGGCTGAGTAAAAAAGCAAATAGAGTGATTCTGTTCATACTCTGATGTGTGAGGTATGCTACAAATAATGTTATAGAAAATATAGCAGGTACTGTAAACGTAACAATAAGAGATTCTCTCCATCCAAGTATAAATATTAAAAGTACGGCGATAATAATAATTGAAATAATAAGATGTTTTACAAGTTCATTAACTGCTGAATTTGCACGTTTACCATAATTTCTAGTTATAAGATAGCTGATGCCTTCTTTGTTTAGCATCGTTTTGTAACGACTTAACGTTTTTTTGATTTGATTTGCAATTATAACGGCATTGGTACCTTTAAGCTTTGAGACTGTCAATGTTACCTGGTTTTTAAGTGGATCAAATTTACCGTTTTTACCTCTTATGCTTATTTGGGCAGATCTAAAATTTTGATAATTATATCCATTACTGACAGTTGCTATCTGTTTTAAATAGATAGGAGACCCGTCATATTTAGCAACTATAATATTTTGGATATCTTTTACGCTGTCAATAGCATTTTTAATTCCAAAAATTACTATCTTTTTATTCTTTGTTTGATTTTTAATCTTTGGTACATCATAAGCAAGCGATTGTACTGATTTTACGATTTGGCCTAGAGAGATGTTGTATGCTGAGAGTTTATGTAAATTAACCTTGATATTAAACTGATGCTTGTGGCCACCTTTTATGTGTGTAACGGCAACATTTGGGAGAGCGTTGATGATATTTTGCAAATGTGTCACTTTATTATAAAGATATGTTTGTGAGTGATGTTTGTTTTTATCAAAAAATGCAATAGTGACTATCGGTATAACTGTATTTATGTTTAACGGCTTGATTATAGGATACATCGCTCCTTTTGGTAATATATCCATATTTTGCATAATTTCATTATAAATTTTAAGGTTTGAAATCTCTTGAGGCTGACCTATATAAAATGAAGCTGTAACGATACCTACATTTTTTAAAGCGCGACCGTAGATATACTCTACGCCCTTAACCTCTTTGATTCTTCTCTCAAGCGGCTTAACGATAACACGCTCCACTTCCTTAGCAGACGCACCTGGCAGAGCTACTATAATGTTTGAGCCACTGACTACCATTTGAGGGTTCTCCTGTCGGGGCATACTTATAAGAGAAATATACCCTATAACCAGAATAAAAATTCCAAGTACCAATGTCAGAGGATTGTTGATAAAAACCTTTGCAAGTTTTCCAGCTACATTTTTTGGATTGTATGGTTGAGCACTCATATTTATTTTCCATCTATTGTTATGGTAGCGTACATTCCGGGATATACCTTATGAAACTGGTTTTTAAAGGATATCTTGACTCTAAATGTATGTGTCATAGGGTTGGAACTTGGAATGATAGATGATACAGTGCCTATAGTCTTGATGCTGATAGAAGGAATGTTAACCACCACTTTTTTCCCTACACTAATCATTTTAAGATCATTAGCAGCAACAGGTACCACTATCTTTAAGTCCTGTAAATCTGAGAGTACCATAGCCGGCATTCCCGGCATTGCCATATCACCTACGCGGATATTGTTTTTAATAATAACACCGTTACTTGGTGCTTTGATAGTTAAATATTTGTATTGGCTTTGAACTGATTTTAACCTAAGTGAAGCCTGTAAAAGCTGTTTTTTTGCAATATATATCATATTTTTAAGGTTGCTAGCTGCTAGTTGTAAATTTTCAACATCATATTTTGATACCATATTTTTTTTATACAAGTACTCATATCTATGCAGATTTAGTATAGTATTATTGTATCTGTTTTCATACATTTGAAGCGATAATCTAGCTTCTCCAATTGCTAACTTTACCTGTTGTGCCATTAGGTTTACATCTCTTGAGTCTATCTTATAAAGTAGTTGACCCTTATGTACGTGCTCTCCTGATGAGACATATAGGTGTGTTACAAAACCCATATTCCTACTTGTAATCATTTTTTGATTGTTTGAAATAACATTGCCGGATAATGTTAAACTGTTTGCAAAAAGACCTGAGGCCAGCAGCAGTAAAGTTATGAGTATTTTTTTCATGATTGTCCTTGATTTGAGATCTGTTCGAGTTTAAAGATACTATTATTCCGTTTGTTTCTTATTTTTTGAAGTTTTAAGACAACTTGTATTTTTTTTGTCTGTTTTATAATCACATCATTTATCGATACAAGTTTTTCACGATATCGACCGACATAATTATTATAAATTGCAGTTGCCAGTTTTACGCTTTGCTTTAGTGATATTATCTCGTAATTATCAGATTTTATCTGCGTTTTAATCTTTTCTACCTTAAGCAGCATTGCTTGTTTTGCAAGATCGAGTCCTGTGCTGGCTTTTAACTGTTCAATCTCCGCTTTTTGTATCATTGCGCTGTCGGCTCCGCCGTTAAATATATTCCATGTTAGTTTAGCTCCGATCGTGTAGGCTTTATGTTTGTCAGCATCTCCTAAAAAAGTATTATCTGCAGTAGATACCTGAGCGAATGCACCGACTGTAGGGTAGTAAGAAGCTTTGCTCATGGTTACAAGATTGTGTCCGATAGCTAGGCCATTTTTTGCTTTTTGAATATCTATATTGTGTGCCAATATCTCTTTATCGCTTAGATGTACCATGGCAACATCTTGAGGTGGTAAAACGATAGAGACAACTTTGTGGTTAAGTAAAAAACCAAGATACTGGTATAGCAGCGTTTGATTTGCCTGCATCTGATTTATAAGGCGCAGTACATTTGCAAGTTTTGCCTGTACTTCTAAAATATCGGTATTAGTAGCATAACCCTCTTTAACCATGGCTTTTGACGTGGCTTCAAGCCTTTTTATATTTTTTAGTATAATATTCATCTGCGCTATTGTATGTGAAAGCAATGACAGGCTGTAGTAGGTTTTTTTGATTTGAAAAATCTTTTCATGAGTAAGTTGAATTTTATCAAGATTTTTCATTTTCTCAATAGCTTTTTCTATGTGTTTATAGCTTGTGAGTTTAAAACCTGTAAAAAGAGGTACTTCATAACGAATAGAGCTTTGAAAAAAATTATAATCACCTGGATAGTTTAAGGTATTTGGCGGTGTAGAGTTTGTAATTTTGCCAAATTGTGAAAATCCAAAGTCATTAAACGTAGCCTTGCGCGATGTAAGTTTAAACCCAAATACGCTCAGCGCGTTATCACTTCTGGCAAATTTTTGTATAAAGTTAAGCGTACCAAAATTTTGAGCTTTTGCTTTTTTGGTGTTAGCGCTTGCGATCTCTTGATTAAAATTAGCCATTTTAATCTGAAGATTATTTTTTTTGACCAATAAGATAGCGTCTTGTAGTGTTAATTTTGAGATGGGTTTAA
>WFMO01000097.1 GCA_015489055.1 Helicobacteraceae bacterium
GACATTTATTATGCTCAGGCACTTATAATACCAAACCATGACTTTTAAAGGGATTAATTTTGCCATTTGCATTAAAATCATTACATGTACAACATCCTCAAAAGGCGTTTTTGTTTTTTATAAGAGAGCTTGGCTATTCCCAAAAAGATGCTCAAAGTCTGATAGCCAGAGGAAGACTTCTTGTAAATGGTAAGCCTATAACCAATAGCGCTCAAGAGATTAGTGGGGATATTGAGTATATATGTTTTGAGCCTATAAGCAAGGGAATGAAACCGGTATATGAAACAGATGATTTTGTATTATATGATAAACCAAATAAGATGCTGGTTCACCCACAAAATAGATATACACCGTATTCGTTAATAGATGAATTAAAATATCAATACGGAAATAAAGCAAATATTGCCCATCGTATAGATATGGAAACTAGCGGCCTGGTATTATGCTCTAAAAGCAAAGAGAGCGAAAGAGATTTAAAGAAGTTATTTGAAAACAGAAGCATTAAAAAAAGATATCTGGCATTTGTTTTTGGTGAAATATCAAAAGAGTTTACATGTAATGCTCCGCTTAAAGTTTTTAAAGACAAGTCATCGCCGATTATTCGCTCTATAGTAAAGGTTGATAATGACGGTAAAAGTTCAGAGACCTATTTTAAACCTATAACGTATTTTAAAAACTTAGATATGACTTTAATTGAGTGTTTCCCACATACTGGAAGGCAACATCAAATTAGAGTACATTTGTTTCACGTGAAACATCCAATAGTCGGAGATCCTCTGTACGGAGTGCAGGAGAGTGTGACAACACAATATCTTGATAAGCAGCTAGATATTAACAAACGAATTAAAATGACTGGATCTGCAAGGCTGCTTTTACATGCCGATATGTTAAGTTTTCACTATAAAGATATTGATTATGAGATACAAAGCAAGTTAGACTTTGTAGGGGTTTGCAAAGAAAATGTGAATAACTTTTAAGAGTGAATTATATCTATAAAAGTATATATTATATTTGACATTAATATATCAAAAAGGCCCGAAAAATAGGGCTTGAAAGAGTAGCATAAAAATTATGTATTTTCAGGTTAGTTTTATATAAATTTATACTTAAAATAAAAAGAAATTCACATGTTACAACACTCTGTGAATAGTGATCTCTAAAGCTATTTGTAAGATTTGTATGTTATTATTGTGAGCGCAAACGGTCTCCCTGGAGTGTTGACCGTTTGTCTTTTTTATAGATCTTCAAAGCTTTTTAACAGACACCATGAGGTTTTGTAATTGATACTTTTACATCTTTTTTTATTTTTACAGGTTCACGCATAAGATATTTTATTGTTTTGTCAATATCAGTTAGGAGCTTTTGAGCAAATGTATGTGTAAAGTTTTCTTTAACAACCATTCTAAGTACAACTATCTCTTCGCTATTTTTTGGTAGCGAGTATGCAGGTATAATCCAGCCGGACTCTTTTAATGACATAGAAAGATCATATGCCGTAAATGTGTATTCATTTTTTAACTTAACAACCACAATGGGTAGAAATTTTGTATCTGTTAATATTTCAAAATATCCGCTGTCAATAAGCCTTTTTTCCAAATAGTGTGCATTTTGCATAACTGCATTTACTATATGATGATAGCCATCTTTACCATAGCGAAGAAAATTATAATATTGTGCCAATAGGTTTGAACTACTTTTTGAGAAATTTAAACTATAATTACTCATAGTGCCGCCTAAATAATTTATCTCAAATGGAAGCTCTTGTGGTAAGTCCGAGTGATCTTTAAAAACCAATGAACCCATGCCCGCATAAACTAATCCAAATTTATGATTTGATACATTGATGGATCTAACATGCTCTAATCTAAAATCCCATTCAAACTCCGGCATGATAAAAGGCAATACAAACCCACCGCTTGCAGCATCAACATGAATTGGTATATATCTCCCCGTCTCTTTTTCATACTGTATAAGCATATCGTTAATGCTCTTAACATCATCTACTTGTCCTGTGAATGTTGTACCGACTATTGCTCCTACTGCAATAGTGTTCTCATCAAGTAAAGGTTTTACATCATTTGCGTCTATAGTATATTTTCCTGGTTTCATTGGAATTATTTTTATCTCGACGTCAAAGTATCTTGCAAATTTTTCCCAACAAGTATGAACATCCGCACCAAAAATTATATTGGGTTTATAGTAATCCAAGCCTGCTTCTTGGCGTTTTTTCCGCCATGTCCATTTGTGTGCTAAAAGGCCCAGTATAATCGCCTCAGAAGAACCAACGGTAGTAACTCCTGTAGGTTTTAGGGTTTTTGGGGCGTTAAAAAGTTCAGCTTCCATTTTAATTATACGATCTTCAATTGTCTTGAGTCTTGGATACTCGTCTTCATCGATAAGGTTGTATCTACTACCAAGCGTCATAAGCTTCTCAGCAGCAGGTTCCATCCATGTTGTTACAAATGTAGCAAGGTTTAAATTTGTATTACCTTGTAGATTCATCTCATCATAAATCATTTGATATGCCTCATCACTGCGCATAGAGTTTTGCGGTATTTTATTGTTTGGTTCAGGATGTATATCCCATTTGCTTCCATAAACAGGTAGCAGCAAATTGTTGTTATTTTTTTTATTTTCCATAGTTAAATCCTTTGGTTGGGTTTGGTATTATATCCAATTTGGCTCTCTGGTATTAAAAGGTAAGATGCAATAAAAAATGCCATGCCTCCAAACATTGTACAATATGTAGCTACTAACTGTAGATTAAGTGTATTTGTAAAAAGTCCAGCTATAGCAGATAATTGAAAAAATATTGAGCC
>WFMO01000098.1 GCA_015489055.1 Helicobacteraceae bacterium
CGAGGCGAAGCTCATTTGGCTGTTCATTCTTTAAAAGATGTTCCGACTATTTTGCCTGACGGGTTTACTTTGGGCGCTATTACCAAACGTGAAGATTGTCGTGACGCACTTTTATCATTTAAATATCCCAATATCAGCTCTTTACCACAAGGCGCTGTAATTGGCACATCATCTCTTAGGCGTAAAATGCAAATATCTGCCATGCGTTCGGATCTTATTATAAAAGATTTACGCGGAAATGTAGATACGCGAATTAAAAAGCTTCAAAACGGTGAATATGACGCTATTATTTTAGCCAGTGCGGGCATAAATCGTCTGGGCTTTAAAGATAGTGTAAAATATTTATACAATATTCCGCTAGATGAGATGGTGCCTTCAATGGGGCAGGGAGCGTTAGGTATTGAAGCTGTTAATGATACAAAAGTTTTAGAGATTATCGCTAAATTAGCAGATGAAGATTCTATGATAGAAACTACTATTGAGCGTGATTTTGTTGACCGTCTTGAGGGTGGATGCCAAGTTCCAATAGGTGTGAGCGCATCATTTATAGATAGTGATACATTGCAAGTGAGAGCTACTTTAGGCTTACCTGACGGCTCTGAGATTTTACATGATAAAAAAGTAATCAAAAAGCAGGATTTTAAAACTATCGGCAGGGCTCTAGCAGATGAGTTTATAGATAAGGGTGCAAAAGAGCTTTTACGTCGCGCAGAAATCATGGCATCAAATATGAATTCTACTCTATAGGGTAAGTTTTACATGCAGCAAACTATACAGATGCTAAAAATGCATAATGAAGTGCAAATCATAGACAAACCGGTTGATATCTATCTTGAAGCAGCGCATATAGCATATGCTGAGGTAAAAAAAAATAATGGCGGTAAAGCGCTGCTTTTTACAAATATTACAAACAAAGAGTACCGATTCAGTGAGCCTGTTTTGATGAATTTGTTTGGCTCTTATGAGAGATGTAGATTGCTTTTTGGAAGAGATATAGAATCTGTTGCAGATGAGATAACAAAGCTTTTGCATTTGAAACCGCCAAAGGGATTAAAAGATAAATTCTCAATGGCTACAAATTTATTTTCGTTAAAAAATATATTCCCAAAACGGTTAAAATCGCAAGGCGAATGTCAAGAGGTTAAATATCTAGGCAAAGATATCGATCTTTTTAAATTGCCGATTTTAACTACTTGGGAGCAAGATGGCGGAGCATTTATCACAATGGGACAGGTTTATACGCAAAGTCTTGATGGAGATATGGTCAATCTCGGGATGTATAGATTACAGATTTATGATAAAAACCATTTAGGTTTGCATTGGCAGATTCATAAAGATTCATCCCACTTTTTTGATCAATATAAAAGAGCTAACGTTAAAATGCCCGTTAGCATCTGCATAGGCGGAGATCCTCTTTATACATGGTGTGCCACGGCTCCGCTTCCCTATGGTGTTAATGAGCTTCTTATGTATGGGCTTATCACCAAAAAACCGGCAAAGCTTGTAAAATCTATGACAACACCGCTGTATATTCCGCGTGATGTTGATTATGTTATAGAGGGCTGGGTTGATCCGAAAAAAATGCAAACTGAGGGTCCTTTTGGTGACCATACCGGATATTATACACTAAAAGAGCCATACCCCGTACTTGAAGTAAGCGCCATAACTACTAAAAAATCTCCTGTTTATCTAGCTACGGTAGTGGGTAAGCCGCCTTTGGAAGATAAATATATGGGCTGGGCTACAGAGCGGATTTTTTTACCACTTTTAAAAACAAATGCCCCCGATTTATTGGATTATCATATGCCTGAAAATGGTGTGTTTCATAATCTCATACTGGCAAAAATGCAGCCACATTACAAGGGTCATGCAAAGCAGTTTATGCATGTATTTTGGGGAGCAGGGCAGATGAGCTTTGTAAAACATGCTATTTTTGTAGATGAGAAGGCTCCAAAACTAACGGAATATGAACTGTTGGCGACATATATATTAGATAGATTTTCACCAAAATCCATGCTTATAACTCAAGGCATTACAGATGCGCTTGATCATTCATCACCAGAGGCGCTAGTAGGTGGAAAACTGGGCATTGATGCTACAATGCCTTGTGAGAGTTCATTACATATAAAGCTTTTAAAAGACGATGGGCTGCTTGGACTATGTAAAGAGTTATGCACCGATATAGTTGCACTTAAGCAGTATATGACTCATACGAAAAATCCGATAACTGTGATATCACTTTGTAAAACTAAGCCTGTAAAAGAGTGTTTTGATAAACTAAAGAGTTTAGACAAGTATATCAAAATTGTGGTATTTGTGGATGAAGAGGGCAATGATATTACAAATGTCTATATGCTTGTTTGGAGAGTTGTGAACAATATCGACGCAAACCGTGATATTTTTATCTTTAATGAAATGGTTGGAATTGACGGTACAAATAAAAATAGTTTAGACGGCTTTACAAGAGAGTGGCCGGATGA
>WFMO01000099.1 GCA_015489055.1 Helicobacteraceae bacterium
CAAAAAAAATGGATTATACTATCTACTGTAAATGGAGAGTTGACACTTATAAAACGTAGTGATTTATCTAAAAAAATTGTTTTTCACCTTAGAAAAACAATAGCTGCTGCCACAGTGCATAACGGTTTAGTTGCTGTTTTATTTGCTTCAGATAATATTGCTCTTTATGCACTTAAAGATAAACAGATTGTATTTCAATCTCCAGGTAATGCTCCAGTAGCTGTTGATCAAAGAATTGTAAATCCATATTTTTTAAACAATTTAGTTATCTTTCCAACTCTTGATGGAAGCCTTACTATTGTCAATAGCACAACCAAAAGGATTGTTAAGTCTATTATTGTCAGCTCTAAGCGATACTTTAACAATGTCATTGATTTTGAAGTTGCTGGAAATAATCTTATAAGTGCTAGCGGTTATAAGGTATTATCAGTTGAGCAAGGTACAAAAAGGGCATCTTTTGATGTTAGAGATATTAAATATTTTAAAGGCACTATTTATGTTGCAACAAAATCAGGAGATGTATATGCTCTTACAAAATCACTGCAGATAAAAGCAAAAATTTCATTTCAATTTGCCCATTTTTTAGGTTTAATTGTCGCAAAAAAAAGAATTTATCTGCTTTTACGACAAGGATATCTTATATCATTAAATCAAGATTTGAAGTCATATAAGATTTATGACGTGGATATCGATAAAGATGGTTTAGTGTATGTGGGTCGTAACGCTTTTTATGTAAATAGCCAATATTTTGCTATAGATAAACATTTAAATGTCCGATGAGTTAGAAGCATTTATAGAGTATATTACTGTTACAAAAGCTTTAAGCAAAAAAACTATAGATGCATATCTTAATGATCTGTTATATATCGAACAGCAACAATCTCTTCTTACACTAAAGATAGAAGATGTTTGGACTATATTATCACATTACAAAAATCGATACACCTTAAATAGGAAACTCTCTGCGCTGAATTCTTTTTTTGATTTTTGCTATAAGTCACAGTTTTTAGATGATAAAATTCATTTACAACTATCAAAAGTACCAAAATTATTACCAAAATTTTTATCCTTTGATGAGATAGAAAAATCATTAAGCCTAATCGACAGAACAACTTGGATTGGGCAAAGAAATTATGCTTTAATACTATTTTTATATGCCACTGGTGTAAGAATTGCAGAGTGTTTGATGTTAGAAAAAGATGACATTAAGGAGCAGTGGATTCTTGTACGCCAAGGAAAAGGCGATAAGCAAAGGATGGTGCCTGTTGCTAGTAGAGCATTGCTGGCAGTTAAAGAATATATACAAAACCGACCTTACGATACAGAGTGTATTTGGATAAATTATCAGGGAAACAGACTTAGCCGAATTTCAGCCTTTAAGATAACAAAAAAATATCTTTTGGTGTCACCTCATGTGCTAAGACACTCTTATGCTACTTCTCTTGTAACAGGAGGAGCGGATTTGCGTGTTGTTCAAGAGCTTTTGGGTCACGCATCGCTTATGACAACACAAATCTATACACATATACAAAAGCAAAATCTAAAAGAAACAGTAAACAAGTATCATCCGTTGGCTTGATTTAACTCTAGTTTGTCTTTCATCTTGTAATATACATACATAGATGATGTAATTCCAAGCAGAGCTCCTCCTACGATATCACTTAGGAAATGATCATCTGCAAAAAGTCTGGCTATACCTACGGCAATAGCACATAATAGCCATAAGTATTTATATTTTGGAAGCATGACGCTCATAAAAACAAACATTGAAAAAATGGTTGTTGCATGGCCTGAGGGAAATGATGCATATGTAGCTGTGGCATGTTTGATAGCGTCAAATTGATACTCAAGCTTACCAAATAGTCCAAGATTAAAATGCTCAAATAATAAAAAGCCATATTGATGATGTCCATTTTCTATTCCCCATGGACGAATGCGACCAAAGAGAGTTTTTAGTATAATGCTAAGCACGCCTGAAAAGACGTTAACATTAAACAAAAATAAAAAACGGTAAGCATATTTTAGATTGGGTTTATAATACTTATAAAATAAAAATCCAAATAATCCCGGTACGATATACCATTGTGACTGTCCGGCTATGCTTATAATATCACCAATTTCTTTATATGGATGTCTATGATGTATAAAATACACAGCTATATTTCTATCTAAGTAAAAGTAAGAAAATATTATGAATAATATACTAAGAATGCTAAATGTTATACATTGTGGTTTAGAACAGTTCATTTTAACCCTTGATAATCTTTACATGTAATAAATTGTACGCTATTTACGATATGTCCTGCTACTTTTATATAAAAGACAGGATGTTTGATAACTTTAGTGCATTTCATATATGCTGACACATCTTTATGAAAAAAGTGCGTGTTGATAACTATGAGATTTTTGCCTATTGGTGAGCCTTTCATCCAAAAAGTAAATTGCGTGATCCCTTTGCCAAGCAGATATACATTTGTTTTATATTTTCTGTCATAATACATAGCTCTTGAAGCTATTGTCCAGTTTGTAACTGCTATAGCAGTTTTATTTTTATCAGTTATAAGTTTGTTTGCATTTTTCATAATCATAGGCCAACCTGATAAATCTCTAAGAGGCGATTTATAGTTTGGAAACGGAATGATTTTAGTTGCAAGTTCTATATAAACTATGGCAGACAGAATAAGCCCAAACCATATTGCAATTTTTAAATATTTTTTATACCCGCTAGAGAGTTGTAAAATATAATATGTTCCAATTGGAATAAATAATAGATAATACAGTGCACTCCAGTGAGGAAGGGCAGTTTTATATAGTGAAGCGTATAGAAAAAAACATATGATTGAAAGACCAAAAAGTCCAGATAAAAATAGATAGTCATTTTTTGATCGTAAAGCTTTATAGAGTCCATAAAAAGACAGTGGAAAAAGTAGTGGATTGTAAGCGCCAAATTGCACCAGCATGGATTTGAAAAATCTGCCAAGATGTATATGTTTTGCTATCATAACATGATGGCTTTGATATGTAAAACTAATCCAGTTATGTTTTACATTCCAGTATAATATTGGTGTTATCATAATAAAAGCGATAGCAACGGCAATTAAGAGATTTTTATTAAGAAGTAGGTCCCATCTTCTTTTAACAATCACATATAACAAAATAGCAATAACAAAAAAGATTGCCGTATATCCTGCTAAACC
>WFMO01000100.1 GCA_015489055.1 Helicobacteraceae bacterium
TATAATCGCAGTACTGTAGTGAGTCCAATGCCAAAGAAAATTCAGGCGGATCGACAACTGTTTCAATCGCCAATTTCATCATTCTGGCATACTGCATTAACTGCTCAACCGCTCCTATACGATAGGTATCTAGTACAACCAAGCCAACTTTATATTTTTTCTCTAAAAGATATGAATATCTAGCGGCTAATTTTGCTATAGATGTTGTTTTGCCTGCCCCTGTAGGTCCCACAAGCATCATAATCTTTTTTTTACCGACACTAAGATTGTTTTCTATTCTCACGGGAATAATCTTGCGTAATAATGATTTAAAATATCTTTGAACGGTCTGAGAATTTTTACGCATTTTAAGCGGCATATGCTCTAAACTAAGGCGCATCATCTCATTAAGATGGTTAGTGTTCATGCCGCTTTGCAGAGCCATTTTGTAAATCTGTGCAAACTCTGAAGGTATAGCGGGTGTAATTGTTTCAGATTTTTCTTCCCAAAACATATTTTGTATCAATCTGACCTTATCGCTTAATTTTGATATCTCGTTTTTGATTTCACTCAATGTGCCGTCATTATTATTTTGTACAATATCATTATCTCTATGAGCGTCATCTGAATCTATGTCTGTGGTAGTTTTGGCAATTTCAGATATTTGCCTGGCCGCTTTTGAGATGTTATAAAGAACATCCTTGCTCTCTTTTGCAATTGAGTTTTGATGACGTAAAGACCTCTTTTTCGGTATTTTTTCCTTAATATTAGACTCATCTATTCCAACTACGATTTCATACAAAGCAGGCTTGCCTAATGATTTTTTTTGCAATTCACGTGTTTCGATCAACATTGCATCTTCGCCTACCGTTAGTCGTGCCTTCTTTAGTGCTTCTGTAGGGGTACTACCGCTAAAAGTTAAAATTTTCATGCCGATAAACTCAACAGCGGAATTACTACGCTCTCACGCTCTTGCCAATGAGGATGCGGAATAATTAATTTCGGCGTATGAATTACACGGTTATCAAAAAACAAAATATCCAAATCTAATGTCCTTGGTGCATTTTTAAATGTGCGTTTTCTTGAAAAATATTTTTCCACTCTCATAAGGTAAGCTAGCAACTCTTTAGGCTGCATAGACGTGCCAACTAAAATAACAGAATTATAAAAATCTTCTTGCTCAGTATATCCAAAAGGTGGATTTTTTAAAATAAATCCAGTTTTTAGGACTTGAACTGCTTTATCCCTGCGAAACTTAAAAACAAGGTGATTAAAACGGCGTAAAACATTTGAAACATTTCCGCCTATACCTATTGTTGCTATAAATCTATACGGCTTGACAGGATAATAACAACGCGGATAATGCTTGGACTTTATAGATGTTAGTTTGTTATTTATCGCCCGCTTTAACATCTATAGGTTTATTGCTGTGCAGATTTTTCGGCTTCTTTCATAGCTTCAATTTCACTAAATAACTGTAGCATGCCAATCATCGCCAAATGGTATCCAAATGGACCAAAACCAATCAATGTTGATGCGCAAACAGGTGAGATTAAACTTTTTTGTCTAAACTCTTCACGGCGATATAGATTTGAGATATGAACCTCGATAGTTGGTAAAGACACAGCGGCAATCGCATCACGAATAGCTATAGATGTATGAGTATACGCAGCAGGATTTATAATAATCCCGTTTGTGTCTCCAAAGCATTCTTGGATTTTATCGACAAGTTCACCTTCAAGATTGCTTTGAAAAAACTCTATTTCCATATCATTTTGCGCTGCTACATCCTTCATCTGTGCATGAATTTCTTCTAGTTTCATAGTTCCGTAAATATGTTGCTCTCTTGTGCCTAACATATTTAAATTAGGACCCTGTATTACAGTTATTTTCATCATATTCCTTGATTGATTGATTTTAGAACATCCATAAATACCTGCACTTTGCTTGTTCAAGTTTTACGAGACGAACTTTAAGTTATTATTTTACCAAAATTAAGCATAATATTGTTTAAAGTTTACATACAAAGTCATAAAATGAACATTATTGCTCCAAGTTATATTTATGTTGATAACAATATCGTGCAAAACCAAGCAATAGCTTTTGATACAACCATCAAAGACATTGCACCGCTTAAGCAGCTATTGTTAAAGTTTCCAACCGCCAAAGTTATACAATTGCAAACCAACTCTCTTGTTATGCCCGGACTTATTAATGCCCATGTGCATTTAGAATTTAGCGCCAACAAAGATACGCTAAAATATGGACATTTTCTTCCCTGGCTTTATAGCGTCATTAAAAACAGAGATGCGCTTATAAATTCCTGCGATGACGTATGTGTCACTAAAGCTATTGATACAATGCTTCAATCTGGCACCACCTCGTTTGGTGCTGTTAGTTCTTATGGACTAGATATGCAAGCAATACAAAACGCGCATCAAAATATAGTACTTTTTCATGAAATTATAGGCTCAAAAGCTCAAATGGTCGATGCGTTATTCAATGATTTTAAACAACGACTTGATGCTTCTAGATTATTGAACAAGCCAAACCTGTATCCAGCCATAGCAATTCATTCTCCATACTCAGTACATCCCGTTTTACTAAAAAAAGTGATTGATATCGCAAAAAGGGAGAAACTACCATTAAGCGCACATTTTCTAGAAAGCAAAGCCGAAGTAGATTGGCTAAAACAAGGTAGTGGAGATTTTCAATCATTTTTTAATAATTTACTTCAGCAAAATCATCCTGTAACGTCTATAAGTGAATTTTTGTCTTATTTTGAATCGATACCTACGCTGATGACACATGCCGTCCACGCAACAAAACAAGAATTGATTCAACTCTCAAATGCCGGTCACACAATCATACACTGTCCTATTTCAAACAGACTTTTAGGTAATGGCGCATTAAATATTAATGAATTACACAGACACAATGTAAAATGGATATGCGCTACTGATGGGCTTAGCTCAAACTATACTTTAAATTTATTTGAAGAGATGAAAATAGCATTGTTTATGCACCATGATGCAGATCTACTGCCACTAGCGCGCAAACTTCTAAATAGCGTGACCATATTAGCAGCCGATGCCCTTGGATTAAATTCCGGTGAAATAAAAATAGGTAAAAATGCGGATATGCTTGTTTTAGATTTACCTAACCCGCCATCTGATCAATTTGCCTTACATCTTATTTTACACCAATACAATATATCTAAAGTATTCATTAACGGACAACTTGTATAAATATTATACTAGATACAACTATTTATAAATCTTTTAATTAAATTTTGTTGTTAATATTATACGATAAAACGTATAATATATAATTTATAATGTGATATATATACTTTATCAGTTATTATTAATACTATTTTTATGATATTTTATATGTTTTATAGTATATTTTAAGCTTAATTTATATAAAATATACAATATGGAAGTAGCTGATCTTTTTAATATTCTTCATAATGCAATTGAAGCAGAACATAATGGTAAAAAAATATCTCAAAATGAGATGGCCAAATTACTTGGCATACCCATGCGTACATACCAAGACTGGAAGCTTGGAACCACGAAACCCAAAGCTGCCAAATCAGTTATCAAAATGCTTGGACTATTGGAAGATGATGAGATTATTAGAGTTGTACGAAAAATCAATAGACTTGGAGGTCAATAAGCGTGAATACATTAACTGATAATGAGCGAAATGGGCTAGAAGATGTTTTTTTATCTATTAAAAAAAATAAAAAGATAGGAAAGCGTGACGGTATTTTCTTTTCATTTTTCATTCTAAATTATCGTTTAACATATACTAAAATGACACAAAAAGGCTCTAAGCTACCTAAATTGGCACAATTCTTTACCAAAAAAAGAAAAAAGAAGAAAAATTTAAGCAAATAAATAATAAAGTACAGGTAGTTGAATTACTTAAGAATTTATTGAGGCGGTAGTTTCATATAATTTTTAGTATATCACAATCTTCAAATTAATCAAGGGTATGTTAATGAATAAAGCACAATTCGTTGAACTCGTTCAAAAAAATGGTGATTACAAAACAAAGACTGATGCTGAAAATGCTATAAAAGCATTTACAGAATCTGTAGCAGAAGCTTTAATAGCTAAAGAAGATGTTTCATTGGTCGGATTTGGTAGTTTTGTAGCTACCCTACAAAAAGGTAAAAGTGGTAAAGTTCCAGGAACTGACAAAACATATACAACTCAAGATAAGATGGTTCCAAAATTTAAAGCAGGCAAAGGTCTTAAAGATCGTATTGCAGCAGGAAAATAAGCTATTTAAGCTAGATATAAATATCTAGCTTAAATGTATCTTCTTCATTGATATTTCTCAGCCTTTTTAAGCTACTATATTATCCTCTTGTATCAACATCTTATTAATTTTATATTTTCAAGAATAACAAAGTTTATATTTGTATTATTCATCAATCAAACTTACTGTATTTTTATATAAAATATAGAGCTTCAACTCATTAAGTAAGAGAGTAGGATATTTACATCATATTAAAAAGGTTATGCCGATATGAAAAAAATTAAAAAAACAGACGTTCAGTGGAGAGAAGAATTGCCACACGACGTGTATATGGTATGTAGGCGTCATGCAACAGAACCGGCTTTTAGCGGAGCACTTAATAATTGTAAAGATGTAGGCACGTATATCTGTGCCTGCTGTGGGCAAGAACTCTTTAATAGTACAAATAAATTTGATTCAGGGACCGGTTGGCCAAGTTTTTTTCAAAGTATATCACAAAATTGTATTACAAAAAAAGAAGATACTTCTCATGGCATGCGAAGAATAGAAGTACAATGTTCAAAATGTGATTCACATCTAGGGCATCTTTTTAATGATGGTCCCGAGCCTACGCACCTTAGATATTGTATAAATTCTCTATCTTTAAAATTTTTAAAGGATAAATAGTGACAGCCGTCAAAATATATTTAGCTGCATTATTGCTTTGCTGTTTTTCATTATCAATATATGCTAAACCAATACATCGACCCATTGTTATTTTACAGACAACTGATGGCAATATAACCTTGCAGTTATATCCAAAGGTTGCACCGCTAGCTGTTGAAAATTTTTTAGGATTAGTCAAAAAAGGATATTATAATAATACTATTTTCCATAGAATTATTAAAAACTTTATGATTCAAGGTGGAGATCCAACCGGCACTGGCATGGGCGGGGCATCTATATGGAACAAGCCTTTTAAAGATGAATTTAAACAAGGATATACATTTGATCATGCGGGCGTACTAGCCATGGCAAACTCCGGTCCAAATACAAACGAAAGTCAATTTTTTATTACTACAGGTCCTGCAAGATGGCTAAATGGATATTATACAATTTTTGGTAAAGTTATAAGGTCAAAAGCTACAATCAAAAAACTAAATGACACGCCGACCTTAGGAAAAGACAGCCACTACCGACCTATTACGCCACCGATTTTAATTCATGCTTTTATAAAAACAAATTTATAATAGCTTTATGCAATATTTGAAAAAACATGCTGTACATCCTCATCATCATCAAGTCTGTCAATGATTTTATGTACATCTTCTAATTCTTTATCACTTAAGGTTATCGTAGTATTTGCAATATATTGCAGCTCCGCTTTTTTTATGTCTATGGATAAATTATCAAAAGCATGTTGAAGATTTCCAAAATCTTTATAATCAGCTGACACCAAGACAATGTTATCCTCCTCCTCAATCTCCTCTAGCCCAGAATCTATCAACTCTAACTCTAGCTCTTCTATATCCATATCATCTGTCTTGTGAAATTCAAAAATGGCTTTACGAGAAAACATAAATTCTAATGAACCATTAGTAAGCAATTCACCGTTATTTTTATTTAATATTGATTTTACATTTGCTACCGTTCTTGTGTTGTTGTCAGTTGCGCATTCTATAAACAACAAAACTCCATGCAAAGCCTTTGCTTCGAAAAACACTTCGGTCATAGAAGCAGTATCTTTAGCAGTTGCTCTTTTAATGGCTGCTTCAATATTATCCTTTGGCATATTTTCTGCTTTTGCGTTTAAAATTGCCGTTCGCAATTTGGGATTCATATCGGGATCACACCCACCATCTTTTGCCGCCATTGTGATTATTTTAGCTAACTTAGGAAATACTTTTGACATATTTCCCCATCGTTTTAATTTAGCCGCTTTTCTGTATTCAAAAGCTCTACCCATAAATTATCCCTATTAAATTAAATATATTTTTGATCTATTCTTTATATGGCACTAACTGATACCCTTGCTGCATCAACCCCATAACTCCGCCTACTAAATTCTTAACATTATAGCCTTCGCTCTTCATAAAATTTGCTACTTGGGATGTTCTAGAGCCCGTTCTGCAAATAAGCCCAATTTCTTGTTCTTTGCCCCCTAGCGCGTCTATTTGTTTTAAAAATTCATCAACATTGTATGAACCTCGCTCATCAAAAAATGTAATACATTTTGCATTTTTCACAACTCCTGTCTGCAACCACTCGTTTTTAGTTCTTATATCGACTATAACCATTTTTCCGTCTTCTAGCATCTGGGCATCTGGACGTACATTAATACTCATATCTTGTTCCTTGTGTTAAATTTAAAAAAAACTATCAATAGCAATATTTTTAAAAGCTGAATTCAGTGAAACAAATAATGCGGGATGTTTCTTTTCCATATCTTTAAGCATCCTTTTTGTTTCGTCTCTGGCATGCGGCATTTTAATATCAAAACGCATCGATGGACATGCCTCATCACCTATCAAAGGTAAATTATTATCAACAGCAGCTGCTAAAAGCTGTCTTTCTCTTAACTGTATTAGTGGTCGTATTATATCCAAACCGTTATCAGCGGTATATTTTGGAGATAAAGTTCTTAGTTGGCCATTATACATAAAATTCATAAAGAAGCTCTCAACCGCATCATCTAAATGATGGCCTAAAGCTACCTTGTTGCATCCGTGCTGTTTGGCAGCACTATATAACGAACCGCGACGCATTCTCGAAAAAAAACTGCAAAAAGATGAATTTCGTCTTATTTTCTCTTCAGCTAAAGAATAAATATTAGTCTCGAAAATTTCATGAACAATATCATGCTGTCTGCAATGTAGCTTTAACTCGTCTAAATTTTCATTCATGCCATAAGCAACAGTTACTGCTATAAACTCAAAGTGAAATGGTGCACGACGTTGCTGCTCTTTTAGAGCGTGAACAAGTATTAAGGAATCTTTACCGCCACTAAGACCCACCAATATTTTATCGCCCTCTTGTATTAAACCAAACTCCGCATTTGTTTTACCGAGTTTACTCATAATTTTTTTAGATAATTTAATTGCCAAGCTTATCAACCATTTTCATAATAAACTCAGCGCTAACATGCGCGCTACTTTGTAAAAATTCATCAAAATTAAAGCCTGCGTCCATATCTGCAGCATCACTAATAGAACGAAGAATAAAAAATGGGATATTTAGTGCTTTACAGACAACAGCCACACTACCACCTTCCATTTCCAAAGCATCTGCGGCAAAAACATCTTGTATCCACTTTTTCTTCGTCTCATTTGCTATAAATTGATCCCCAGTAGCAATAATTCCCTCTTTAAGATTTATGCCAATACCA
>WFMO01000101.1 GCA_015489055.1 Helicobacteraceae bacterium
ACTAATCTCTTCTTCTATTTTGTTTAGTTTTATGCTTTTTGGTTTTTTATCAATCTCAGTGCGGGCTAATTTTAGTTCCATATCCAAATTCCTCATTTTGTTAAGTTAGTTTATTATTATATTTAAAATTCAATAAATATTGCATTAAACATTTTTTTGATATAATATGCCACTTCATAAAACAATCCCACAAAATAATATAATAAATTAATATTTTATGAAAAATAACAAAAAAGGGTATATTGTGGAAAAAATACTAGATATTGTAAGTGCAATAGCACATGAAAAAGGTTTAAAACAAGAGGATGTATTGCAAGCCATAAAAACCGCATTTATCCAAACTGCCAAGCATGTCGTAGATAAAACTTATACATTTGATGCCAACTTGGATGAAAATGCAAAGAAACTTCATCTATACAGAACTATTGTTGTTGTTGACAATGAAGATGAAAGACTTCAAGACAAGGAGATATCCGGAGGATTTATATCCCTCCAAGAGGCAAAAACTCTGGATGAAGGTGCAGAGCTTGATGATCAGCTGCAAATTGATTATAACCTAGAAGATTATGGGCGAACTGCTGCGGGGAGACTTCATAATGAGATGGAGTTTCATATTCAAAGGCTTGTAGAAAATGAACTTTATGAAAAATATCATTCAAAAGTGGGAACCGTGGTATCAGGCAGAGTTACACTTGTTGACTCGGAGCAAAATACATTTATAGAAGTAGATGAAGTAAGAGCTAAACTGCCAATGAAAAATCGCATCAAAGGAGAAAAGTTTGTCGTAGGAGACGTTGTACAGGCACTTGTAAGACGGGTTGAAATTAACAAAGCAAACGGTATTCAGATAGAACTCTCAAGAACCTCTCCAAAATTCTTAGAGCAGCTTTTGCGCATGGAAGTCCCTGAAATTGATGATGACATTGTCATTATTGAAAAATCGGCAAGAATCCCGGGAGAGAGAGCAAAAGTAGCGCTTATTAGCACAAACCCGCGCATAGACCCAATAGGTGCCACCGTAGGAGTTAAAGGAGTTCGTATAAATGCAGTTAGTCAAGAACTGCTTGGAGAAAATATCGACTGTTTGGAATATACGGCTATACCGGAACTTTTCCTTGCGCGCGTTATGAGTCCGGCCATTATCTCACATATAGAGATTATTGACAACAAAAAAGCTGTTATAACTCTGCCAAGTGATCAAAAAAGTAAAGCCATAGGAAGAAGTGGCATAAATATCAGACTGGCATCCATGATGAGTGGGCTAGAGATAGAGCTTGTTGAACAAGATGGCATCTTAGCCGAAGAAAAAGACGGCGTTGACGCGCTGCAAGCTTTGTTTAATTAAGGTTTACTAAAAGTCTGTTATACTTATTATTATGAATAAAAAACGGGTATATATCATAGGTGCCGGGTATGCCGGTATCAAAGCATTAACACAATTGGCTAAGATAGATAATATAGAGTTATTTCTCTTAGACAAAAATTCATATCATTATCTGCAAACCGATGTATATGATTACCTAGCAGGTATGGTCAATTTAGCTGATGTTTCAGTTGATCTTTATACCCTCTGCCATAGTTTTGAGAGAAATATTACTTTTTTACAAGAAAATGTGCTCAGAGTTGATTTTGAGAAAAATAGTATCATAACCGAACACACAAGATATACATATGATTATTTGATCCTTAGTAGCGGTGCGCAAACTATGCTTCTTGACTCCATCGAAGGGCTTAAAGATAATTTCCACGGCATAAAATCACTTGGCAACGCTTTAGCTTTCAAGCAAAGGTTTGAGCAAAATATTTTTAACAAACTACAAAGTGAGGGTAAATGCTCAAGAGAATCTACATACAATATCGTAATTGCAGGTGCAGGATTAAGTGGGGTTGAGATAGCTGCTCAAATGGCTGATTACGCAAAAGAGTTCTACAAGGATGCGGGATACCTGTGCTCAAATGTTGATATTACGCTTATAAATTCTAAAAAAATGCCTTTACCTTCCAACTCTTCATTCATGCAAAAACAAGCAGCCAAAAGACTTCGGCAATTGGGTGTAAAAATGATCACAGACTCCCACGTAACTAAAGTTGAACCAAAAAGCGTAACATTAAACCATGCAGATAAAATTGATATGGATTTTCTTATTTGGACTGCCGGTATTATGCCAAGCAAGCTAACAAATGCACTTGATGTGAAAAAAAGCAAACGGGGTCAGATTTTAGTTGATTCTTTTTACAGACTTATAGACTATAACAATGTGTTTGCAATTGGAGACAATGCGCAGCTTTTTAATCCGTCAACTAACGAGATGCTGCCACCAACTGCACAGACGGCAGAATTGGCGGCAAGTTATGTGGCCTCAAATATAAACAATATCATAGCCGGTAAAGAACTAGTAAAACAAAGTATTAAACCAAGAGGATTTCTCGCATCTCTTGGGGGAAGGTATGGTGCGGCAGAACTATTTGAATCAATCAAATTGTCAGGTTTTATTGCTTATTTTTTAAAAAAATCTGTCGAAAAAAATTATAAAAATCCTTTACGCAAAAAATGTAAAGAGGGATATCAAAACATTATGAACCAAAAATAAAATTGTATAAAATATTAATAATATACTATAATACTATATGCTTTTAAAACAATTTAGATCCTTTTATGCTCGAAATTATCCAAATGATATGGAACGGCAAATAGCCTATTTTTCTATTTTTGGCGGACTTGAGTGGCAAATAGATACAGACATTGACTTATCTCGACTTATCTGTGATGTTATTTTAGAAAATTACGGTTATCTGCATAATGAAATCATGTCATTATTTCTTGATGAAGCTCATATTTCACGCTTGCTCCATGCCCTAGCTGTCGGTGATAGAAAAATATTTACCGCATTTAACAAAGCCGGACTCAACAACGGTAACGGTGGGGCGGCACTTAACTATCTGCAAACCAACAACATACTGGAAATTGAAACAAAGCAAAATCTTATCTCAAGCAATATCTCGTCAAATAAAAAAATAAAACATCAACGCATATCAAATAAAATGAGATTTACTCAGCCTTTTTTACGTTTTTGGTTTTATTTTATCACCCCTTTTGCAAAAGAGATAGAAGTCGGTAACTACAAAAATATTTTACAAAAGTTTCAACAACACAAATATAACTACATGAGTCTAATCTTTGAAGAACTCTCACAAGTAATGCTAAATTATTACACAAGAGATGAAGTCATACTGTCTCTTGGCAGCTACTGGGCGGACGGCATTGAGATAGATATTTTAGCTACAACAAAAACAGATCAGATATACATAGGTGAATGCAAATGGACAAACCATAAAATCAACAAAAAAGAACTCCATAAGATATTAGAAAAATGCAATAAACTAAACATCAAACCATCTAAAATCTTCTTTTTCTCAAAAAGGGGATTCTCTAAAGAATTAAGCGAACTGCAAAATAAGCATTTAGTTCTATTTAACGCAGATAGTTATTCTTCATTGCTAAAAAATATCTCACAAAATAGCCTCTTGCCTAATAAGATAGCTGAGATTTAAGAGCTGTGTAAGCGTTTTGTAAGTGTTGAAACCTCACAGTATAATCATGTTCACTCTGCATGCCAAAAACTCTATCAGGATGATATGCTTTAGCAAGCTGTCTGTATTTATGTTTTAACACATCTTTTGGGGCACCTATGCGGCAATTTAAAAGGGTGTATG
>WFMO01000102.1 GCA_015489055.1 Helicobacteraceae bacterium
AATACGGTAAGCATCATCCAAGCTGGATTATTGCCACTGTTTAAAAACGATTCTATAACTTTTAATCTTTTTGCAATAGTCTTTCTTTTAGCTTCAGAATTTGTTTTTTCAATTGCTTCTTTTAAAATAGAAAAATTTTCAACTAAGTCAATTTCATCTAAAAGATCACGGATAACTTCACCGCCCATTCTAGCCTTAAATCCAAGTTCACCAAAACGCTGCACCAGTGTTCTGTATTGCTCTTCATTTAAAACATCATATTTCGCTACGGCCGTTTTGCCCTCAGCATCATAATATGCCTCGCCGCCACTCTCTACGATATATGCTTCATAATAAAGAACACGCTCTAAATCTTTCATCTTAACGCCAAGAAGAGTACCGATACGTGAAGGAAGTGAGCTGACATACCAAATATGCGCTACTGGAGTAACTAAATCTATATGCCCCATTCGCACTCGTCTTACTTTAGAGCTTGCAACCTCAACTCCGCATTTCTCACAAATAACACCTTTATAGCGCATCTTCTTATATTTACCGCACAAACACTCATAATCACGAACCGGTCCAAAGATTTTTGCACAAAATAAACCGTCTCGCTCCGGTTTTAATGTACGATAATTTATGGTTTCAGGTTTTTTTACCTCACCGTGACTCCAAGAAAGTACCTTCTCAGGAGACGCAAGTCTGAACTGAATCTGCTTGATATCTTTTGGTCGCACATCTTCTTTTACATCAATCGCTACTAATTTACTCATCGTCTTCAACCTCATCAAAAATATCTACATCAAGAGCCAATGACTGTAGCTCTTTTGTTAATACAAAAAGTGTCTCCGGAATACCTGATTCAGGAATTAATTCACCCTTTGTAATCGCTTTATACGCACGCACTCTTCCGTCAACATCATCTGATTTGATAGTTAGCATCTCTTTTAATACCGCACTAGCCCCGTATGCTTCAAGCGCCCAAACTTCCATCTCGCCAAAACGTTGTCCTCCAAATAAAGCCTTACCTCCCACTGGTTGTTGCGTTACAAGAGAGTATGGTCCCGTTGATCTAGCATGTATTTTCTCATCAACGAGGTGATGTAGTTTTAAGATATACATGTAACCAACATTAACACGCTCTTTGATTTTATCGCCTGTTTTGCCATCATACAAAACAGTTTTGCCGTCACTATCCATTTTTGCCATTTCAAAAAGTTTTTCAAATTCGCCAGCATTTACACCTTCAAAAATAGGTGTAGAAAATTTAACTCCTTTAGCCCAGTCTTGAGCATATTTTAACAGCTGTTCGTTGCTTAAACTGTTTAAAATTTTCTGACCGTCCATCAAACTTGCAACATTAGATATTTCTAGCATTTTAGCGCGAATATTATCTAAAAACTCAGCCTGCTTTGAATCAAACTCTGCTTGTATCTGATGACCTAATTCACGACCCGCCATACCCAGGTGCATCTCCAGAACTTGACCTATATTCATACGCGATGGAACTCCTAGTGGATTTAAACAAATATCAACACTTCTTCCATCTTCCATATAAGGCATATCAACCTCAGGTACTATAATTGAGACTATACCTTTGTTTCCGTGTCGTCCCGCCATCTTATCGCCGACTTTTAATTGTCGTTTTGTCGCAATATAGACTTTAACCTGCTTAACTACCCCATTTGGTAAAATATCATCATTTTCTAAAATAGCAAGTTTTTCCTCATGCTCATCGCGAAACAATCGTTTTTCTTTTTGAAAATAATTTTTCATTTTATTGTATTTAGACTGCACATCTTCGCTAAATGCTTTAATAATGGTATTAAGTGCAAATCTGTTCACATCTTTTAAATCGTCCGCACTCACAATCTCGCCTGCTTTGTACTCTTTTGCACCTACTTTTACATCTTTTAAAAGAGGCTCTTTTGTCAACAATGAAGTAATGCGAAATATTTCCTCTTTATCAATCATCAAAAGTCTGTCATAATGCTCTCGCTCTAAATAGTCGCGCTCCTCTTTTTCAAGCTTTAGCGCACTTGGATCTTTTTCATATCCTTTTTTTGTAAAGATTTTAATATCTACAACAACACCTTCGGTAGATAGTGGACAATATAAAGATTTATTTACGACATGCCCTGACTTTTCGCCAAATATTGCACGCAACAATCTTTCTTCCGGTGTAG
>WFMO01000103.1 GCA_015489055.1 Helicobacteraceae bacterium
ATGTAAATGTTTTAAAAGACTGCATAAATATCAATAAAGCTAAAAATTGGTACAATATCTACAATAGTGTGATTTTTGATGAAAACCCGTATCTGTTTAGAAAATACATCGCTTCAAAAACACAATTGGCTTTGATTAATAGTTTTTATCTTCATGAATATAATGATGAAAATATTAAAAGGGTTGATTTTCATAAGCTTTTTTCCTTTTCTAAAAATCTGAATGAAAAGATAGATTTAAACTATGCTACTCCGGAAGTGGTGATGTTAATTTTAAACACGACAAAAGAGCGAGCAGATGAGATTTATACCTTGCCTAAGCCTTTTCATACTCTTAAAGATTTAAAGCTTAATGCAGATGAAAAAGCAGTGCTTTCAAAGTTTAAAACGAGTTTTTTTGAGCCATATATCCATATAAAGATAGAAATAATACGAGACAAAGAGATATCAACAATCAGTTTTGATTATGATTTACAAAGCAAACAAGGGGATAATTTTGTCTTTGGTGTTTAAGCAACAGCAAAATATTTATATCGATATCAAAACCAATATCGATATAAATTCAAAAATAAAATATAATATCATACTGTCTCCTAGTTTGTATTGGGTAAAAAAGGTTTCTTTACCGATAAAGCATGCCAGAGATGTTAAAAAGATAGCACATACTCTTTTTGAAGGAACGATCCCTGAAGATGCTGCATACAGTTATCATGCTTATAAAAAAGAAGACAGCTTTTTTGTTTTCGCATATGATGATAAAAAGATCCTTTCTCTTATAGAATCTAAAGGAATTACAACAGCTAATATCAACGCCATCTATTTTGCGCAGTCTGAGCTAGATACTATGCAAGGCACTTATAAAGCAAACGATACAGAAGCGTTACATGTAAAAGACGGCATTGTTATTGTTTTGCCTTTAAAATGGTTTCAAACACTACAGCTTGTAAATGTTGCAGATTTGAAGCCATCAAAAGAAAAAATAAAACTACAACAGTTCCATCATTTCATAGACAGCGGTATCATTGTTAAAGCAATAGTTTTTTTAATACTTTTGATAGTTGTATTTAGTGTAGAACTTTTTATCTACAAGCATCAAAAGGATCAGATTGTAAAACAAAAAGATGAGCTTTTTGCCAAATACCATCTAAAGCCTACTATGATGCAAAACAAAGCTATTTTAAGTGACTATGAACGTGTATATAAAATACAAAAAAGGATTCGCAAAACAATTGCAAGTTTTTTAAAAGCAAACCTTAACAAAGATGAAAAAATTGAACAAATCTCTTATCAAAACAAAGTTGTAAGGGTTGTAATATCACATGTAAATAAAGAAGATGAAAAACGAATTATAGCTCCTTTTTATCAACAAAAAAGAATGTATAAATCACACATAAGCCGTGGTAAGCTTTATGTGGAGGTGACAATATGAATAAAATAAATCCTCTTCACATCATAGCATTGTTGGCAGTAGTTGCTCTTTTTTTATTTGTACAAATCAAACATGCAAAAGAGGAACTTTTGGCAGAAAATACTGCTTTTAAAAACAGCAAGCAGATCGCACTTGAGACAAGAGCGTATAAAGGCGTATATGTAGATAAAGACAGAGCAAAGAGTGAATTAAATAGGATTGTACGACCATATTTGGGGCATCTGACTGTTGAACATAATGCACACATGACAACAATCAGTTCAAAGTCACTTTCTCGCTCTCAACTCGATAGTTTGATGTCTAAGGTTTTAAATGGAGCCTATAAAATACAAAGACTGCAGATCAATAAAATAGACAAGAAGAACGCTAGTTTGGAATTGGAGATTAAATGGTAAAAATTTATAAATTTTTTGCATATTTTATCTTTTTTATGATTATGTTATATGCCTTTTTTCCAAAAGCAAATCTCTACTATCAAGCACAAAAAGATCTTACAAGTTATAAGATAAAAATAATCAACAAAACTTTGCATGAAAACATTTTTTCTTTAAATCTGCAACATGTAACTATTTCATACGAAGGTGTTCAAACAGCCAAGATAGCAAAAATGCATATTTTATTGTTAGGCGTAGTTAATAACATAGATGTGGACGGTGTTATACTTTCAGGAGTTGTAAAAAACTTTTTACCGCAAAAGATATATAGAATTTCTTTGCATTATTCGATTTTACATCCCCTAGAAGTCAGAGCTGTGCTAAAAGGCGGCTTTGGAGATGCTAAGTGTTTTTATGAGATTAAAAAGCATACCTTTGTTATGCGATTACATCCTTCTATGATAATGAAAGCACATTACAAAAGTTCTTTGCGCGAACTAAAAAAATTGAAAAATGGAGTGTATCTTTATGAAACATCACTCTGATACAAAATATTTTAAGGTAGTCTTAACACTTTTGTTTTTGGCTCTGCTGGCAAAAATAGTAAGTGTTGTTGCGTTATGGTTTTTGCCTTCACATGCAGTAGATACAAAATCGCAGAACTCGTTAAATATGCCATATATGATAGTTGATTTTCACAATATGCTTGAAAATACAAAAAAAACATCACAAACAGTACAATATCAAAGTTCAGATAATGCAGTAGATATTAATACGCTGATTTTAACTGCTTTGTATGGAAAGGGAAGTTATGGTTATGTGATCATAGCTTTAAAGAAATATCCCAGAAAAACAACGCTGCTATCTGTTGGTGAGAGTTATCAAGGCTATAAGCTAAAATCACTATTTTTAAATTATGCATTATTTAGTAAAATGGGCAGAAAGTATAAATTAAGACTTAATCCTTCTTCATCCTCACATAATCTTATGCACCCTGTTATAAATGAACCTACAGAGCATATTATACAAAGAACACAAGTTAATACCTATGCACACAATCCATCAAAAATTTGGAGAGATATATCCATACAACAAATTGGTATAAATGGTAATTTTAAAGGGTTTAGAGTGACAAGGATACGACAAGGAACACCTTTTGCACTGCTTGGTTTGAAAGTGGGAGATTTGATTGTTAAGGCTAACAATATCGCTTTAAAATCATATAGTGATGTTTTAAAAATTTATCAAAATCTGGATAAACTTAATGCACTTACTTTGGTGGTAAAAAGAGGAAATACAGAAAAGGACATAGTATATGAAATCGATTAGGACCATAATTTTATTATTTTTATTAATTACAAGTTTACAGGCAAGACAAAAGGTAGATATTAATTTTTCAAATCTACAGATTATGGACTTTATTAAACTAGTCTCCAAAGTCACGCATAAAAATATTCTCATTAGTTCCAGGATTAACGGAACAGTGGATTTTATATCTACTGCCCCTCTTTATGATAATGAACTGATGAATATTTTAGTCTCTGTATTGGAGTCAAGAGGTTATACCATTATACCAAAAGGCTCTATTTACGAGGTTGTGCGTTCTATAGACGGAGCACGATATAACGCAAAAGTAATACAAGAAGGCAAAAAGCCAAATGGAGCTTTTATGGTTACTCAAGCCATAAAGATTAAAAATCAAAATGTTGATATCGTAGCTGCAAAGATTCGTTATCTTCTTTCAAGAACGGGAAGGCTCATTACGATGCGAGCGGACAATACACTGCTTATTACCGATTATCCTAAAAATATTCAAACTATTAAAGAAGTTATCATTAGCTTAGAACAAAAACAAAAAATGATAGTTCGTCTAGTTCCTATTAAAAATACAGATGCTAAAAAATTGCAAATAAAATTAAATAGTATTATAAGATCAATTTTCAATACGGCTATAAAATCTGATGTTGTTAAGGTTATTTATGATACGAATATAAATGGTCTTATAGTCATTGGGACAAAGAAAAATGTAAAAAAAGTTGAGAAATTAATCCATGAGATGGATGTCAAACCGCATGTAATAAGAAAACTGGAAATTTTTAAGCTTAAAAATTCCGGTGCGCAAGAGGTGTTAAAAACATTAAACAGTATTATTGCCAAACAAACTTATTCTGATCCATCTCTTAAGCCTAGTGTTACCATGAATGCAAGCACTAATGCTATCATCGCCATTGGGGATCCTACGATTTTAAAACAACTAAAACATGTCATAGATGCATTAGACAAGCAAAAATATCAAGTTTATATACAAGCAAAAATTATTGAAATAAATAAAAATAAATCATCAAATATTGGTGTAAAATACGGTTTTGCGGGCGGTGATGTTTCAGCCTCCGGTTTATATGCCATGAGTGCAAATTTTGGTTCTGACAGTTTGACGAACCTGGCTAGTTCTTCTGTACTAAAATACCTTGGAGACATTGGTACAAATATCAGGAGTGCTTTTGCTCTTGGTGCAACTATTGACTTTTTACAATTGCATGGCGCTGCAAAATCAATCTCTGATCCATCGCTGTTGTGCATCAATAATAAAACATCTTCAATTTATGTGGGAAAAACTATATCTATTGCATCTGGACAAACAGCGGTTGCAGGCAATACGATTATATCTTACAGAAGAGTGGATGTTGGTTTAACCTTAAAGATAAAACCTAGAGTATCATCAAAAGATAAAGTAACTTTAGATGTTGAATCAATCTTGGGAAATATTCTTGATAATGGGTTAAACAATGCAACACATCAGCCGATAACTTCCAAAGAGGATGTAAAAACACAGGTGATTGTCCACAATGGGGCTAGTATTATAATCGGAGGACTTGTTAAAAGTTATGAGACAGAATCTAAAAATCAAATACCTTTATTGAGTGATATTCCTATTATCGGTAGTACACTTTTTTCTTCAGAATCAAAAATACATGAAGAAAATGATTTAGTCGTTATCTTAACACCATATATCATTGATAAAAGCAAAGATCTTTCAAAACTACAAAAAGCATTGGGGATACTCGCAGAAGTACAAGCAGAGTACAATAAAAAAGCGTTTAAACGCATAGAGAAAAAACGTAAAAAAAAGTTAGATCCTAAACGTTCACAAAAAATTAATATATTTCAGTAACAATGACAGGAAACGATGATGAAAGAGATTCATAATTTTGATTTAGAAGTATATGAACCAAAAGAGCTACAAACGGAGTTAAGCGTTAAGAATTATCTGCTTTTTGCCGTGTACGATAAAAAGGTAACGGCATTTACGACTGAACGTTATCTTGTAGAGGCAAGTAATTACTATAACAAATTAGAGAATAAATATGCTTTTATCATGCTTGATGAAGAATCCTATGAGCGTCTGTACAATCAGTTCTTAGAGCTAAGAACTGATAAAACTATAGAGACGATGCAAGAGGACAGTGTAGAAGAAGAAGATATTTCTTTAGTAGATTTTTTACGAACCTCCAGTGATATTCTTACAAGTGAAGAATCCGCACCTATTATCAAGTTTGTAAATGCTCTTTTTTATCAGGCGATAAAAAAAAGAGCTTCTGATATCCATATAGAGGTGCATGAAAACAAAGGAGAGGTGCGCTTTAGGATTGATGGAATGTTAACCAAAAATGCTGATCTTGATAAGAAAATTGTTAGTCTCATAATCAGTCGTATTAAGGTCATCTCCAATTTAGATATTTCTGAAAAAAGAGTTCCACAAGATGGACGAACACAGGTAAAAATTTCTGGAGAGGTACTAGATGTACGTGTTTCAGTACTTCCTACATTTTATGGAGAGCGGATTGTTATGCGTATTTTGATGCAAAGCTCACAAATTCCCCAAATAGATGAACTCGGATTTGATAAAAATATTATCTCTAATGTTAGAAAACTTTTGCACGCTTCTCATGGTATTATTTTAGTAACCGGACCCACAGGAAGTGGAAAAACAACATCTCTGCACTCTTTTTTGCGCGAGGTGGAAGAACCTCATAAAAATCTTATAACAGTCGAAGATCCCGTGGAATATAAGTCAGATAAAATAGCGCAGATTCAAGTTAATGAAAAGGTAGGACTTACCTTTGCCTCTGCACTGCGCTCTATTTTACGCCAAGACCCAGATGTCATTATGATAGGAGAAATTCGTGATGAAGAGACAGCAGATATCGCTGTACGAGCCGCGTTAACAGGACACTTAGTTTTTTCAACACTCCACACAAATTCTGCAGTAGCAACTATTTCAAGGCTTCTAGATATGGGAGTTAAGCCATTTTTAATTTCCTCATCTTTGCTTGGTATTTTAGCGCAAAGACTTGTGCGTATTTTATGTATGGAGTGCAAGGAAGAAGATGTACTTGCCGAGGGGTTTCAACGAGATTATAATTTGCCAAATGAAGCAACGATTTACAAAGCTGTTGGTTGTAGCAAATGTAATTACACCGGTTTTAGTGGACGAAAATCAATCGGAGAACTTTTGATCTTAGATGATACCATACGTGATTTACTAAAAGATACGGCCGATGAACACATTATCAAAAATGAACTGATTAACAAAAAAGGTTTCCATACGATCTCAGATCAATTACGTGAGCTTTTACTTATGGGAGATACTTCTTTGGGTGAGGCTATTAGAATTGGTCTGTAGAAAAGCGTTTACGCTGATTGAGGTAATGGTAGCAGTGATGATTGTCTCGGTTGTCGTGAGTGCTATGATAGCACTTCGAGGTAATTCAAGTAACCTGTTGATGCATATCCAAAAAAATGCAAAAACGATTCAGTATGCAAGCTTTCTTCCTTGGAGTAAAGAAAGTGGACCGGGGGTTTTTGCGACAAATCTCTACAGGCTCAGCAACGGTGTTGAGATGGATGATGGATTGCGACGACAACTAAAAGCTATTTTGATAAAAATTCAGTATAAAAATGAACATGATTATGATATCAACAATACTACATTTGAAGTTGGAAAAACAACCCTTAAAAATAAAAATTTCCAAATCTCTCTTCAAAGAATTATACAAAAATGAAAAGAAGTGCATTTACTCTTATAGAGTTATTGATCTCAATTGCAATACTATCTATTTTGATGCTTTTTTTATATAAAAGTTATGCGGACTTAAACAAAACAAATAAATTCTATGATAAAGAAGTGAATAAATTACGCATTGATTCGCTGATTAAAGAAACATTTTACTTAGATCTAACGCTCGCTTCAAAAAAAAGTATTGTCATATTACATGAAAATGCAAATTTTGATTTTGTATCTTTTTCTACTATACACTCTTTACATAGGCTTATTAAGCCTTATGTTGCCTATATTGTCAAAAATGGTTTTCTTTACAGACTAGAATCCAATAAGCAAATAGATTCTCCACAGATTTCCAAGGAGCGGCAATTTATTGTTGACAAAATTGGACAGGTAAATAAATTTAAGCTTTTTGGTTCAAAAGATTCTAAATCTATCTTTATACTAGAAGTTCACTTAAAAAAACAGCCCTATATAGTGTTAAAAATAAAAGTTTTGAACTAATTTCTATAGTTAGCCAAAACAGAGACAAGATCCATCTAGTTGTCTTAGGATAGTATATTTAAATATTATCATTGACTACCTATATACTGCTCACGGATAATCCTGAAAAATTGGTTTTTAAGGCAAGATTATATCATATTATTAATAGTTGTAGATTAATCCGATAGAACCGATACTTTGTATGGTTGTCGAACGCGGTTCGTAATATCCATTTATAATATTAGATGCACTAATATGCCATCGTTGATATGTATATGATATCTGCATCGATAAATGGGTTGTGAAACTATGTGTATATGGCACGCTAAACGCATAGCCGTAAGTATTGCCAAGGGTAAAATTGTTGTTGAGTGCTTGCTTGGATGCAGATGATTTCATAGTAGGATTTATAGCTAAATCATAACTTGCAGTTAGACCTAGGTCATCTCTTTTGCTTAAGTGAGTATCTAAACCTATCTTGATATCTCCATATGCCCATTGGTATTTTTCATCTTGTGAAGAACTTAGTTTTCTATCC
>WFMO01000104.1 GCA_015489055.1 Helicobacteraceae bacterium
CTAGCGATAGTTCCACAATATCCTCTAAAATCTAAGTTTGGACGATTTACATACTGAACAGGAAATCGAAAGTTAGTACTCAGAGTAGAGTTTTCAGTATTTAGTTCAATAGTATCAAGAAGATTTAATAATGTTTTACCTTTATACCAAGGTGTATTTTTACTGATATCTACAACATTATCACCATCTAATGCGCTTAGTGGTATGTAATAGGTGTTTGTTATCCCCAATTCATCTGCAAGTTTGCTATATGCCTGCTTGATTTCATCAAAGACATCTTGACTAAAGTTAACTAAGTCCATCTTGTTTATAGCTACTATTACATGCTCAATGCCTAGTAGATTGACTATAAAACTATGTCTTCTTGTTTGGGTAAGTATTCCTTTTCTAGCATCTATTAAGATGATAGCTACATCAGCCGTAGAAGCGCCTGTAACCATATTTCTGGTGTATTGTTCATGTCCTGGAGTATCTGCTATGATAAACTTTCTATTTTCAGTAGTAAAAAATCTATAGGCCACATCTATAGTTATGCCCTGTTCTCTCTCGCTTTGAAGTCCATCGACCAAAAGAGCCATATCTATTTTTTCACCGGTAGTGCCGTACTTTTTGCTTTCACTCTGGGCTGATGCCAATTGATCATCAAATATCATTTTAGAGTCATATAACATACGGCCTATAAGTGTACTTTTTCCATCATCCACACTTCCGCATGTTAAAAAACGAAGCATATCTTTGTTTTCATGCTCTTTGAGATAAGCTTCTATATCAAGAGCTATTTTTTCATTTTTACAGCTCACTAGAAATACCCCTCAATCTTTTTTTTCTCCATTGCACCAACACTGTCTTTATCTATAAGTCTTCCTTCTCTTTCACTTGAAGTTGAGAGCAACATCTCTTTTATAATCTCTGGAAGTGTCGAAGCGGTAGAGTTGATAGCGCCTGTAAGCGGATAACACCCAAGTGTGCGAAACCGCACCATCTCCATCTTTGCAGTATCTCTAAGTTCTTGAGGCATTCTCTCATCATCTACTAAAATCTTTGTTCCCTCATACTCCACAACAGGCCTCTCTTTTGCAAAGTAAAGTGAGGGAATTGGAATGCCTTCTAAGTAGATGTATTGCCAAACATCAAGCTCCGTCCAGTTGCTTATAGGAAAAACCCTTACGCTCTCGCCTTTAGCGATAGCTGTGTTATAAACATTCCACAGTTCCGGTCTTTGGTTTTTAGGGTCCCATCTGTGTTGTTTGTCACGAAATGAAAAGATACGCTCTTTTGCACGAGATTTTTCTTCATCGCGTCTAGCTCCACCTATAACAGCATCATAACCACCCGTGTTGAGTGCTTGTTTTAAAGCCTCTGTTTTCATAATGTCTGTATGGACTTTAGAGCCATGTTCAAAAGGAGAGATATTCATGGCTACACCTTCAGGATTTGAGTGTACTACTAAATCAAACCCTAACTCTTTTGCACGCTTATCACGAAATTCTATCATCTCATGAAACTTCCACAGTGTATCTACATGTAAGAATTTAAAAGGAGGTTTGGCAGGGGCGAAGGCTTTCATAGCCAAATGAAGCATAACGGAGCTGTCCTTTCCTACAGAGTACATCATAACAGGATTAGAAAACTCTGCTGCAACTTCACGGAGGATGTGGATAGATTCTGCTTCTAACTGTTTTAGGTGTGTTAATCCTTTTTTAGTTATCATTAATCTTCTCTGCGCTTTATATAACCATGTTTTATCATATAGTCTATGATTTGTTCGCATGCTTTTTCTACTGATATATTATCATTTTGTATGTGAATATCTGCTTGTGTTGGTGCTTCATAAGGTGAATCAATACCTGTAAAATCTTTTATCTCTCCAGCTCTTGCTTTTTTATACAATCCTTTTGGATCTCTTTGCTCACATATTTCAAGTGGAGTATCTACAAATATTTCTATAAACTCTTTATCTTCTACCAACTCTTTAACTAATCTTCTATCGCTTTGAAATGGAGATATAAAAGCTGTTAAAATTATCTGTCCGCTATCTACAAAAAGCTTAGCCACTTCACCAACTCTTCTTATGTTCTCAACTCTTGAACTGTTATCAAAACCTAAATCTCTGTTTAGTCCATGTCTTACATTATCACCGTCTAAAAGATAGGTGAAGTTGCCATTGTTGTAAAGCAACCCTTCTAAAGCGTTTGCTATAGTTGATTTACCGCTACCGCTAAGTCCGGTAAACCAAAGAATACATGGCTTTTGACGGATCAGCTTTGCTCTATCTTTTTTGGTGATGTGCTGATCATGCCACACTATATTATTTTTACTCATTTTCTACAAACCAAGATAATGCATAATGAGGGTCAGGTATTGGGAATAAACCCATTTACAATTTAACATTCATCAAGCCCACTGTTGCTGTTACTAGTATTTTCATTTTAACTTTCCTATTATCTCAAATGAGTTTATATCCATCTTTGAAAATGCAAACCATTTTTTACCTAAATCTTTTAGACTTGCACCAA
>WFMO01000105.1 GCA_015489055.1 Helicobacteraceae bacterium
ACTATCCTATAAATGACATAAAAGAGTTTTTATTTAGTGTTTACAAGCAGCGAAATGAGCAAAAACTTATATCTTTAAAAAAACAAAAGCTCTTATTTTTGCAGAAAAAATTTGACAGGCTTCAAAAGATTTTTAATGCCTTAGCAAGCGAAGAGGAGCTTCAAAATAGGGCGCAGGAAAAAGAGATGCAGGGAAATTTGGTATTGGCAAATATTCATCTAATTAAGCCATACGAAAAATGTTTACATGTAAAAGATTATAATGGAGATGATGTTGAGATTTTACTAGATGAGTTTTTTCCATCCGCTCCTGAGATAGCCCGGCATTTTTTTAAAGTCTCAAAAAAAGCAAAGCAAAAACTGCAAAAGCTTTATATCCAGCGTTCATCATTAGAGCAAAAGATGGAGTTTTTGCGTCATTATATGCATACGGTCCAGCAGGCTAAGAGTGTTGCTGAGATAAATCTTTTATTTCCTGAGAAAAAACAGAAAAAAAAGATAAAGCAAGATGAATCAATTGAGCAGTTTGTTATAAGCGGATATAAAGTGATGCTTGGAAAAAGCGAAAAAGGTAATGCCCTGCTTTTAAAAAAAGCAAGAGCCAAAGATATCTGGCTGCATCTAAAAGACAGACCATCGGCTCATGTCATAATCACAACAGACAGACAGTCTTTGCCAAAAGATATCATTTATGAAGCGGCAAAGCTGTGTGTTAATTTTTCAGTATTTGAAAAAGGCAGATATTTAGTCGATTATACTAATAGGCGTGAAGTAAAAGTGCAAGAAGGTGCACATGTACTTTATAATAAGTATCAGACCATAGAGGTGGATACGAAATAAAACAAGGAGGGTGTTATGGCTTTAGGACCTGTAGGAAACGCGATTTATGTAAATCAACAAACCCCGTTTGCTTCAACTAAAAGTACCTCCTTTTTAAACAATATTAACGAACAGAGTTTTGTAGCTGCCATAGATGCCGCAAAAGAGCAAAAAGAGATTCAAAAAGTCCGTCCCACAGAAGAGAATCAAAAAATCAACCCCGATAAAGAGCATCAAAAGCAAGAGAATGATCAAAAACAGAGAGAATTTTCAAAAAAAACAGACAAGCAAAAAGAGAAAAAAGAACAAAATTTTACTTATCATTTAGATATTAAAGTATAATATCAAAAACTAAAGGATTTTTGTATGGCTTTAAAAGATAAATTTAGCGGTGATATGGATAGATGGCTTGTCGGTATCTGGCTCGTTTTAGCTGTTTGGGCTGTTTGGTATATAAATAGTTTTTTTCTTGTCTGGCTCGCGCTTGGAGTTGTGTATCTTTTTGCTTTTAAAGAAGCAAATGAACTTTTTCAAATCAAAGCAGATTCTATGTTTTTTTATGCTGCCTTGCTTTGGATAGCGGCATATTTCTATCCTTACGGTAATGATCTGTTTGTACTGGCGGGTGTTATCTTTTTTGGCGCTGTTGCGTATAATCCTAAGATACCTATGCGTGATTTTTTGCCTTTTGTTTATCCTACTGCCGGTATGCTGTTTTTTCTTACACTTTATGAGCAATATGGCAGAGCATCGCTTCTTTGGCTTGTAGTGGTAGTAGCTGCTACAGATATCGGAGCCTATTTTGTAGGAAAGAGTATCGGTAAAAGAAGTTTTTGTAAAACAAGCCCAAATAAAACCATAGAAGGTGTAATCGGCGGTATTTTGATAGCTACTGCTGTTGGTTTTTATTTTGGCACGGATATAGTAGATGTTTACAGAGCCGCCATTATCTCGTTTGCCGTTTCGCTTGCTTGCGTGTTTGGAGATCTGTTTGAGAGCTATTTAAAGCGTCAAGCAGACGTAAAAGACAGCGGCAATATTTTACCCGGTCACGGCGGTATGCTAGACAGAATTGACGGATATCTATTTGGCGCTATTGTCATGCTTATGCTTTTACGCGGGATAGTTTAAATGCAGATTATGACAAGGTGTTGTAAAAATCAAAACTCTTATCAGTTAGTCGCAGTGGAAAAAGCTTAGATGATACTCTTAGGTTCAACAGGCTCTATCGGTGTAAATACATTAAAAATTGTTCAGAGATTTGACTTACATGTAGATGCTTTAGTTGCCGGCAGGAATATATCGCTTTTAAACAAGCAAATATCACGTCACAGTCCAAGAGCAGTGGTGGTTGCTTCAAAAAAAGAGAGCCTGCTTGTAAAACATGATAACGTTTTTTACGGTGAAGATGCCATTTTACGTGTTATCGAAGAGTCCAAAAGCGGGCTTGTTATAAATGCGCTTGTAGGTTTTTTAGGACTTCGCCCTACTTTAAAAGCTATAGAGTGCGGTAAAAAAGTAGCCCTTGCAAATAAAGAAAGCTTAGTAGCTGCGGGGGCGTTTGTAGATACTTCAATGATTCAACCCATAGACAGTGAGCATTTTGGTCTTTGGTATCTTTTGCAAGATAAAGAGATAGCAAGCATGACAATCACGGCAAGCGGTGGTGCTTTTC
>WFMO01000106.1 GCA_015489055.1 Helicobacteraceae bacterium
AACTCTATATCTCTAATTAAAACCATCTCATCATTACTACTTGTAAAAAGTGCTGAAGAGAGTATCTCTTTTGCATCCTGATTATATCCGCCAAACATAAATTCATAGGCTTTTCTAACGCGTTTTGGCGTTTTTAAAAGTCCTTCACGCTCAGGGTCTTCACCCACATAAAACATCATGTCTCTTACGCACTCTTCAAACTTATCCTCTTTTTTATAACTCACTGCAACACCTCATCTAAATCTTTTTAATACTTGACACAATAGCACCAACTTGCTGAAAAAATAATTTTATCCATACAATTTGGCGCAAACATAGAAAATTTGATGTATAATTTTACAAAATAATTTTAAGTGATAACGCTTATGAAAGGCTAGTCATGACTCATGAAATAAAAGTAGTCGTTTTTAGCTTTGTGGGACTGATATTTTTTGGTGCTCTGCTTTTAATGATGCCTTTTGCTCATAATGGGCATCTAAGTTTTATAAATGCTTTTTTTACTTCAACATCTGCAGTTTGTGTGACCGGTCTGATTGTAAAAGATACGGCGACTGCATTTACATTTTTTGGTCAACTTATCATATTACTGCTTATCCAAATCGGCGGAATAGGCTATATGACAGCAGTTACTTTTTTAGCAGTCATGCGGGGGCAGAAGCTAGGCTATAGAGACAGATTGATATTAAAAGAATCGTTAAACTACCCTGGCATGGATGGGTTGATACGATTTATGAAAGTCGTGTTTACCTCTATTTTTGCTATAGAAGTTATCGGTGCAGTTATCTTGACTCTAAGATTTTGGGAAAATATGTCTTTTAGTAAGGCTTTATGGGCTGGAATATTTCATTCTGTATCAGCCTTTAATAATGCAGGTTTTTCTATCTTTAGCAACAACCTTATGTCCTATCAACACAGCCTGGTTATAAATCTAGTTATACCTTTTTTGATAATATTAGGCGGGTTGGGATATTTTGTTTTAATAGAGCTTTACAACTTTAAAAAAGGTCGAATTCAGCGTCTTTCCACACATACAAAAATTGTACTTACATCTACAGTTCTTCTAACTGTTTTAGGTATGATTCTTCTTTTGTCATTAGATAGCAATACTGTGTTTAAGTCACTAAGCTGGCCATATAAGATAATGGCAGCATGGTTTACATCTGTGAATTACCGTACCGCTGGATTTAATACCGTTGATCTAGCCCATCTCTCAAATCCAAATCTGTTTTTCTCTACAGTATTTATGATGATAGGAGGGGCGCCCGGAGGTACTGCCGGAGGTATAAAAGTAACAACTATAGCATTAGCATTAATTGGAGTATGGTACACTCTAAAAGGAGATACGCATGCGCATATTTTTAGGCGCTCTATTCCCGGATATCAGATAAATAAAGCATATGCCATTATATTTATGGCATCTATATACATTTTTATATCAACTGTTTTACTGAGCGAATTTGAACATCTTCCATTTTTACGTGTTTTATTTGAGAGCTGCTCTGCATTTGGTACCGTCGGTCTTTCTACGGGCAACGGGGGAGTTCTTAGTTATAGCGCAGATTTTAACAATTTTGGCAAATTGAATATTATAGTTTTAATGTTTATCGGAAGAGTAGGTGTATTTGCCTTTACGGCGATACTAGTTGGCAAAACGGTGCAAAGCCGGATTAAATATGCAGATGCAAAGGTTATATTATGAGTAGTTATGTAGTTATAGGCGTTGGTAGGTTTGGATTTCATATAGCACAGGGTTTAGCGAAAGAGGGGATAAATGTTACGGCAGTTGATAATGATCCTGAGCAAATAAGAGAGATAGGCGAATATGTTCAAGATGCAATTATACTTGATTCTACTGACATGTATGCGCTAAAAGAGGCGGGAATTGGCAATATGGATGTAGCTATCGTTAGTATCGGTGAAGACATAGAGTCCAGTCTGCTGACGGTTATGGCTCTAAAAGAGTTGGGGGTTGAGACAGTAATCGCAAAGGCTATCACAGAGATACATGGTAAGATTTTATCAAAGCTAAATGTAACAAAAGTGGTATATCCTGAAAAAGAATCAGCATTAAGGCTTGTAAAAGGGGTTGTTCAAAATTTAAACTATGAGACTATCAATCTCTCTATAACTATGAAAATCGCTAAAATTCTTGTTCCGCCGTTTTTGCTGGGAGTATCGATTTTATCTCCTATGTTTAAAGATGAATTAGGAGTAAAGCCTATAGCATACAAACATCAAGGAACATGGTACACATCATTTGAAAAAGATAACGTACTAGAAAAAGGTGATATCTTAGTAGTATTGGGTGACACCTCACACATCAACGCACTTAGCAAAAAAGTATAGAGCATAAAGTATAGAGCATCTAGTAGCATTGAAATTGAATTGTTGCTTTTACTGCTACAATGAGCTTTTACTCATTATAACATTTAACAACAGTTTTTTATTTACATTACAAAGACTGAAGGGACTATTAGAGGATATTTTTTCATCTTTCGATATATATGCTTTCTAACCACCTGCCTCAAATCATTCTCCAAAGCTCGCGGATTTTTAATAAGCCCCTCTTTTATATTAGATAAAAAATGTTCTAAAACATCTTCCATTTCATTAGCAAATGCCTTGTCTTGTTTATCTGGAACTAATCCAAAGGTCGTGACTCTAGGCTTTGCAATCATAGTTGAGCTGTCTTCATTTACCTGCGCTACTATCATAACTACACCTTCTTGGGCTAGTTTTTGACGATCTAGAACTATATCGTTTTCAATTTTATTATTATTTTGATTATCGATATATACTTTACCGCTTTTTACTGTTTTGGTTTTACGCATAAATTTTGGACTCACCTCTATACTCTCTCCATCACTCATCAATAAAATATTGCGCTCAGGAACACCGCATAACATTGCAGTCTCTTTATGTTTCATAATATGATTATATTCACCGTGAACCGGCAAAAAGAATTTTGGGTTTACAAGTCTAAGCATTAGTTTTTGCTCCTCCATGCTAGCATGTCCAGATACATGTATATCTTTATCATTTGCAACTTTCGCACCTGCGCGCTGAAGATGATTTAGCATAGTGGAGATTGACCCTTCATTACCCGGAATAGCGCGAGCTGAGAGCACTATCAAATCACTCGGTTTTATCTTAACGCTTCTATGCTCTCCTGTGGACATTCTAAAAAGCGCACTGCTTGGCTCTCCTTGCGATCCTGTGGTTATAATAAGCAAATCTTTATCATTAATATTTGGGATTTCATCCGCCTCAACAAACGCATTTTTTGGAAGTCTGACATAATCATACTGTATACAAACCTCTAAATTTCTCTCCATAGAACGACCAATGACACACACTTTACGTCCATATTTTATACCATATTGGATAGCCTGATACAATCGGTGTACGTTAGAGCTGAATGTTGACATAATAATACGCCCCTCAGCCTTTGCAAATATACGGTCTAATCCAGGGGCAACAGTCAATTCACTAGGTGTAGGCTGAGTATTATATGAGTTAGTTGAATCGCTAAGCAAGCACAAAACGCCTTTTTCCCCATAATAAGCAA
>WFMO01000107.1 GCA_015489055.1 Helicobacteraceae bacterium
AATCGTCTGACGATGGTCATTTTGCCGCGCTTGCATTTAAGATTATGACTGATCCGTTTGTTGGGCAGTTGACATTTATCCGAGTTTATCGAGGAAGCTTAGAATCAGGTTCTTATGTGCATAATTCTACTAAAGACAAAAAAGAGCGAATAGGCCGTATTATGAAGATGCATGCCATTAAACGCGAAGAAGTAAAAGAGATTTATGCAGGAGAAATTGGTGCTGTCGTAGGTTTAAAATACTCAACCACGGGTGATACTTTATGTGATCCTTCAGATAAGGTTGTATTAGAGCGTATGGATTTTCCAGAGCCGGTTATTTCTGTTGCAGTTGAACCAAAGACAAAAGCCGATCAGGAAAAAATGGGTATAGCATTAAGTAAATTAGCGGCTGAAGATCCATCATTTCGTGTTCACACCGACGAAGAAACAGGACAGACCATTATCTCAGGCATGGGTGAGCTTCACCTAGAGATCTTAGTAGATAGAATGAAACGTGAGTTTAATGTTGAAGCTGAGGTTGGGGCTCCACAGGTTTCATACCGTGAAGCTATCAAAAAAGAGGTTGAGCAAGAGCATAAATATGCTAAACAATCTGGTGGACGTGGTCAGTTTGGTCATGTCTATTTGCGTATTAAGCCTAGTGAGCCGGGTGAAGGGTTTATTTTTCATAATGATATTAAAGGTGGCGCTATTCCAAAAGAGTATATCCCTGCAGTTGAAAAAGGCATAGTAGAAGCCATGCAAGGCGGTGTTCTTGCAGGCTACCCTATTGAAGATGTTGAAGTTTCACTTTATGACGGTTCATATCATGAAGTTGACTCCAATGAAATGGCATTTAAATTAGCTGCTTCTATGGGCTTTAAAGAGGGTTGTAGAAAAGCTGGTGCTGCAATACTAGAGCCACTTATGAAGGTTGAAGTTGAAGTACCTGAAGAGTATATGGGCGATGTTATAGGTGATTTGAATCGTCGTCGTGGTCAGGTTAATAATATGTCGGATCGTTCTGGTAATAAAATTATAGATGCTTTTGTTCCGCTGTCTGAGATGTTTGGCTATTCAACTGATCTTCGTTCATCTACACAAGGACGTGCAACATATTCTATGGAATTTGACCATTACGAGGAAGTTCCTAAAAATGTCTCAGAAGAGATTATCAAAAAACGTAACGGATAAGATTTTATAGTTATTATTTTACTTACATGTAAAGACTAGGAGTTTTTATACACTCTTGGTCTTGCTGCTAATTAGTACGCCCTCTATTAATTTATCTATATCACCATCTAATATAGCACTTACATTTGAGTATGCCTCATTGCTTCTTGTATCTTTAACTTGTTGATATGGCTGTAAAACGTACGAGCGAATCTGATGTCCCCATCCAATATCACTTTTTTCTACACCGTCCTCTTTTGCTTTTTTTAAAGCTAGTTCATATTCATAAAGTCTTGATTTTAACATTTTCATAGCCGTTGCTTTATTTTTGTGTTGACTTCTGTCGTTTTGACACTGAACTACGATATTTGTTTTGATGTGTGTTATTCTAATTGCCGATTCTGTTTTGTTAACATGTTGTCCACCTGCACCTGAAGAGCGGTATGTATCAATTCTGATATCTTTGTCCTCTATTTGTATATCTATGTCATCATCAATTTCAGGTGAAACCATAACAGAGCAAAATGAAGTATGACGCTTTGCATTGGAATCAAATGGAGAGATCCTAACTAGTCTGTGAATACCATTTTCAACTTTTAGATATCCGTAAGCATTTTCTCCTGATATTAAAATAGACGCATCTTTTATTCCAGCTTCATCTCCGGTTTGATAATCAAGTGTCTGGATTTTAAAATTGTGTCGCTCTGCCCATCTTGTGTACATGCGAAGAACCATAGATGCCCAATCTTGTGATTCTGTCCCACCTGCACCGGGATGAATCGTAACAATTGCATTATTTGCATCGGTTTTTTCGCTAAGAAGCAGAGCTATCTCCATCTCATTGACATATTGTTGAAGATTTTTTGATTCTTTAAAGAGTTCATCTATGCTCTCTTCATCATTATCTGCCGTCGCCATGTCATACAGCTCTTTTGCATCATTTAGCGCCGTGAACGCTTCTTTGTATTTTTGAAGTTTTCTCTCTAGCTGTATCTTTTCTTTTGAGGTGAGTGCCGCTAGTTTTGCATCAGTCCAAAAATCTTGGTTGTTTTCGAGTTCTGTTATTTCGTTTAGTCTTTTTGTAATTTTATCAGGATTAACAACATTTGTTATATTGTCCATTTTTAATTGCAGATTTTTTAAAAGTTCCGTGTATTCATAGCTATCCATAAAGTGCCTTTTTGCTCATCAGTGCTTATAATTGTGCAATTATACCAAACCAAACTAAAGAGTAAGAATTTTTATTTAAGTGTCGTCTTTACAGGAAATTAATCAATGAAGTGCTAAAATCATCAAAATTCTTTTCAAGGTGCTTATTTTATGACAATAGTTGACTCACCTGCATTGCTGGCAAAATTCTTAAGAGCAGAGCATGATATATCGATAGGTTTTGTTGCTACAATGGGAGCACTTCATGACGGACATATCAGATTGATAAAACAAGCAAAAGAACAAAATGAGATTGTGGTAGTTTCTATATTTGTAAATCCGACACAGTTTTTAGCTAATGAGGATTTTGATAGGTATCCAAAAAAAGATTCAGCAGATAAAAAAATATGTGAATTAGCAGGCGTTACATATCTATTTATGCCAGATACAGCATCTATATACACTAATGATGAAGTATCTCTTGTGGCGCCCGTAGTAAAAGGCTACATATTAGAAGGAATGTCAAGGCCAGGACATTTTGATGGCGTATTGACAGTTGTTATGAAATTATTAAATATTGTTCGCCCAACTAGAGCATATTTTGGTAAAAAGGATGCCCAGCAACTTTACCTTATTTCTTTAATGGTTAAAAAGATGTTTTTGGATACGCAAATTATCGCAGTTGACACGCTAAGAGATAAGGATGGACTAGCATACAGCAGTAGAAACAGTTATCTCTCCAAGACCCAAAGAGAACTAGCGCTTAAAATTCCCCGTTCACTACGCATCGCAACTTCTATGATAATTGAAAAAAGATTTGACAGCGCAAAAATTATAAAAAAGATGGAGGAGATTTTAAATCCTTTAGAGGTTGTCTATATTGCGGTCGTAGATAGAGAGTTTAATGCCTTAACAAAGGTTGAAATTTCAAATACGATTATATTGGTAGAAGTGCTAGTTGGACAAACTAGACTTCTTGACAATATCTGGATTTAAATATTTTTGAGCAATTAGCATGTTAATTATTTTTTTAAAGGTGGGTACTGCGGTTCCGGCCGCATAGTAATCTCTTACATGTGGCTGACGAACTAAAATACCTATAGTTAAATCTTGATTTTTTGTATCGGCAAAACCGATAAATGTTGAATTGTATTGGTCTATATCGTTACCATTTTTTACTATATGTGCAGTTCCCGTTTTACCTCCTATAGCTACTCCTTTTGTGATGGCGGCTTGCCCTGTACCTTGCGTAACTGTTTTAATTAAGAT
>WFMO01000108.1 GCA_015489055.1 Helicobacteraceae bacterium
ATAAACCAAGTGATTTATTATCTTTTGCAAACTCTCTCTCACCTTGTACTACTGAAATAGTAACTGCCGGCTGATTATCTTCCGCTGTTGAGAAGATTTGAGATTTTTTAACAGGAATAGTTGTACCTTTTTCTATAATCTTAGTTGCCACACCACCTAATGTCTCAATTCCAAGAGAAAGAGGAGTAACATCTAGTAAAAGCACATCTTTAACATCCCCGCGTAATACACCACCTTGTATTGCGGCACCTGCGGCAACGACCTCATCAGGATTAACTCCTTTGTTTAGCTCTTTGCCGTCAAAATAATCTGAAACCATTTTTTGAGCCAACGGAACACGGGTTGAGCCGCCAACCATGATAATCTCGTTAATTTCATTTTTTTGAAGGTCAGCATCTTTCATGGCTGTCTGGATATGAGTTATCGTTTCTTTGACAAGCGATTCAATCATACCTTCAAATTTTGCACGCGTTAGTTTCGTAACAAGGTGTTTTGGTCCTGTTGCATCAGCTGTAATAAATGGGAGATTAATTTCTGTTTCTTGAGCAGAACTTAACTCTTTTTTAGCATTTTCAGCAGCATCTTTTAATCTTTGAAGTGCCATTTTATCATTTTTTAGATCTATACCGTTATCATTTTTAAATTCAGAGACTAAAAAATCAACGATTTTATTGTCAAAATCATCACCACCTAAAAATGCATTACCATCAGTTGATAACACCTCAAAAGTACCATCGCTTATCTCTAGCGTAGTTACATCAAAAGTACCGCCGCCTAAATCATAAACAAGCACTTTTTCTTCGCTTTTGCTCTCTAAGCCATACGCCAATGCCGATGCTGTAGGTTCATTGATTATACGCAGTACGTTAAGTCCCGCAATCGTACCGGCATCTTTGGTAGCTTTTCTTTGTGCATCATTAAAATAAGCAGGAACCGTAATAACGGCGTCAGTTACTTTTTGACCAAGATAACTCTCTGCATCCTCTTTTAATTTTGTAAGGATTTTTGCTGAAATCTCTTGAGGTGTATATACTTTGCCCGCGACATCAACTGCAGCCATGCCATCTTTGCTGACTATTTTATATGTAACTTTATTTAAAGCTTCTTTTGCTTTATCCTCATCCATCATAAGACCCATAATTCTCTTTATAGAAGATATAGTTTTGTGTGGATTTGTAATTGCTTGACGTTTTGCAGGGTCTCCTACTAAAACTTCACCTTTATCTGTAAATGCTACAACTGACGGAGTAGTGTTTTTACCCTCTTTGTTTGGGATGATTTTAGCCTCACCGCCTTCATAAACTGCTACACATGAATTTGTTGTTCCTAAATCTATACCTATTACTTTACTCATTTTTATACCTTTTTAATTATTTGTTATAAATTTGTAATAATTTTTAACTAATGTTAATTGGCTATTACAACCATGGCATCTCTTAAGGGTCTGTCTTTGTATCTATACCCTTTTTGAAATGTTTCTACAATCTGACCACTTTCGTGTTCCTCGCTGTCAACTTGCTGTACGGCGTGATGAATGCTTGGATCAAATGCTTCATCTTCGCTCACTGGTGTGACACCATGTTTTTCCAGCGTTGTTAGAAAAAGCTTCATAGTTAACTCTATACCTTCTTTTAACTTTTCTAACAGCTCTTGTGCCGGAGCATCTGATTGTGTCGCGGTTATTGCCATAGATAATGAATCTATAACAGGAATCAAATCTTTGGCAAATTTTTCATTTGCATATTCAACTGCCTGATATTTTTCTCTCTCTAAGCGTTTTTTAATATTCTCAAAATCTGCATGTACTCTTGCATATTTATCTGCAAGCTGCATATTTTGTTCTCTTAACTCTTCTAATTCGTCTGAGTTTTCAGCTCTTAATTCCTTAGAATCTTCAATTTCATTGTTTTCGTTATTTTCAATTTCCTCTTTTTGTGAGGATTGCTTATTTTGCTCATCTTGTGACATATAATATGACTCCTTTTTTTGAAATCCAGATGTATTCTATCATATTGAGTCGTTCTTTGTCAAGTGTATCTTTATATTTTTTATTTAGAAAAGTTGAGCCACTTAATATCAAGTTATATTTTATAAGTTGCAATTGGTTGACTTGTGGTATAATCTTACAATATTTTATGTTTGGCAAATAAAGGATTTTATCGATGAAGTATTTTTGGTTTTTAGTTGGTTTTGTCGTACTTATTTTTATATTATTTTATGTAGTAGTGTTTACGCATACAGGCAACAACATAGTTCGTCCGATTGTTCAAAGTGAGATAATAAAACGTACAATGACACCAGCTAAAGTTACAAAATTTTCTTTGTCGGTAAAACATATAGATGTTAGAATCAAGCTTGATAAATATAACAGTTTATCGTTGATGGGCGACTATTCACTGTTATCAAATAAGCTTGATTTGAAATATAATATAAGTTTTAATAAGCTTCAGACTCTACACAGAGTAACTAAAAAAAGATTATACGGAAAACTTTACACGCACGGAACGATAACTGGAACATTGAAACTTTTGCATATAGACGGTGTCTCAAATATCGCGAACAGCCGAACCATCTATCATATAACAGTTGCTAATTCACAACTGACTTCTATCACAGCCTCTGTTAAAGGTGCAAAAATACAACAATTATTGGCTCTGATAGCAAAGCCCGCATATATAGATGCCAAGACGAATATAGATATTGACTTTAAAAATATCACGCCTCACAAATTAGACGGAGATGCAAAAATAGCACTATTTGACACATTATTTAATTATCCATTAATAAAAAGAGATTTTAATATCACGCTTCCTAAAACAACTTTGAGCATGAATATGAATGTAAAGATGAAAAAAAATGATGCTATTTACAATTACGTACTAAATTCAAATCTCTCACACATCACATCAAGCGGCGTTGTCGTGCCTCAGCCTTTTCATATAGACGGTAGATATAATATATACATGAAGAATCTTGCACTTCTTGCACCTCTTACTAAAAGAGTGCTTCATGGTCCTTTATACTTTAAAGGTACAATTAAAGGCAATTTGAAAGCTTTACATGTAAACGGTTATTCAAAAACGCTGCGCGGTAATATTGACGCTGTTTTAAAAGGTAAAACACTGCAGGCAAAACTGAAAAATATCCAAACAATGCCTATTTTATATATTTTAGGATATCCGGGTGTCTTTAACTCTGTTGTGAATGCAGATATGACTTATGATACGCTTAGTAAATCAGGCGCATTAAACGGAAAATTGATAAACGGTCATTTTACACAAAATCTTGTTTTATCATTAGTGAGACGGTATGCAAATGTTAATCTTTACAATCAACGATTTGACGGAGATATATCAACTAAGATAGACAAAGATACCACCTTTTCAAATATAGCACTAAAATCTAATAATGCTTCAATAATAACAAAAAATATGTTGTTAGATTCTAAAACTAATGCTATAAAAGCAAAAATTAATATCGTCGCTAACGGCAACCCTTTAACGATTAATCTATCAGGAAATATTAAAAAACCGCATGTAAGTCTAAATGTTAAAAAATTACTGCAAAAAAAAGCGTCAAAAGCTATAAAAAAGCAGGTATCAAATCTTTTAAAGAGATTTTTTTAATAAAGGATATTTGATTTGAATGAAACACCTCAGGCGTTAGCTCTTAAATATAGACCTACAACTTTTAAGGAATTGATAGGACAGGAGAGCGTATCTCAAACACTTTCACTTGCAATCGAGTCCAATAGAGTATCGCATGCATATCTTTTTTCAGGTCTCAGGGGAAGCGGTAAAACATCAACCGCGCGTATATTTTCAAAAGCTTTGTTGTGTGATAAAGGACCGACAGCAACGCCATGCGGGGTATGCGAAAATTGTGTGCTTGCAAGCGAGTCAAGACATATGGATATTATCGAAATGGATGGTGCATCTAATCGCGGAATAGACGATATAAGAGCGTTAATCGAGCAAACAAAATACAAGCCTAGTATAAGTAGGTACAAGATATTTATAATTGATGAAGTTCATATGCTCACTCCCCAGGCTTTTAATGCTCTTTTAAAAACGCTTGAGGAGCCGCCGGAGTATGTTAAATTTATCTTAGCTACAACTGATCCGCTAAAACTCCCCGCTACTATATTATCAAGGACTCAGCATTTTAGATTTAAACATATCTCTGTTAAAAATGTTTCCCACCATTTAGCACATATACTTCAAGAGGAGGGCGTTGAATATGAATCAGAGGCGCTTGATATTTTAGCGCGCAGCGGACACGGGAGTCTCAGGGATTCGATTACGCTTTTAGATCAGGCTATTATCTATTCAAAACGCTTTGTGGATGTTCGTACTGTTACAGGTATGCTGGGTCTTGTCGATCCTCATGTTGTTGCTGATATTTTTACGGCGATAATAGATAAAGATTATACCGGGCTTATGCAATTTATAAAAGAACTTGAAGAGTATGATGCCCAGATGGTAGCAGATGAGTTGATTGCATATTTAAAAGAGAGAATGTATGCACAAGATACCAGGTTTTCAACACTTCTGATAGATAGATTTTTTAGAATTTTGAGCCAATCTAAACAACTTTTTTCAATCAACGCAGATGGAGGCTTTGTACTTTCTTTACTGTTTTTTAAGATGGTGGAAGCTATGCATATCAAAGAAATTGATCAGATGATAGATGCTTTGCAAAGCGATATAAAGCCACCGGATATTTCAGTAAAACAGGTATCTTCAAGATCTGAACCACCCATTAAACAAACGCAGCCATCAATATCAAAGGATAATAATGCTCAAAAACTTTATCATGAACTTGTTGCTCAGATAACAGATAGAAATGCGGCGATAGGGGAGTGTTTTAAGAATCATATTACATTTGTGTCGTTTAAAGATAATGTACTAAGCTGGGAGAGTTGCGTTGATGATGAGTGCAAAAAAGCTTTAAGACACGGGTTTGGCGTTATAAAACAGATGGTGCGTGAAATTTTTGGTTTTGAAACAGTGATGAAAAATATCCCATGTTCAAAAAACAGTGATAAAAATAATGTAGACATTGGGCAAAAGCTCGTAGAAGAAAAACCCAAAGAAGTCGTCAATAGCGATGAGGTTATGCAGTCAGCTTCAACGGTGCAGGAGATAGAGACAGGAAGTGGCAGTTGTGTGGCAAATCATTTTGACGGTGACAGATCAACTCAGGAATATAATGCCGATGAAATCTTAAACGAGGAGATAGTAAAAAAATCTATCGAATTGTTTGAAGCTACTAAAGTGACCATTCAGTCTAAAGTTTAAGTTAGCTAAGGCTAGTTTTGCAAAAATCTGCCTTGTATCTGTACCTTTTGCTTATCGCTGTTGGTTGGTTTTATTTTTGGATAGGTACTTACTCTTGTGCGTCTGCTAGTGTCAGACAAAAAAGTATATCCTTGCTCTCTTTTTGTAACGCATTGCAGCCTTGCGTGAGAGTTAACCCTGTTGTTATAATATCATCAACCAAAATAGCATTTTGTTGTTGAAAGTTTTTAACTTTAAAATTTCTTGGGTTTTTTAATCTTTCTTCGTATGTTTTAGAGGAGTAGGTTACATGGTTTGTGCTTCTTAATCTACATGTAAGAGGCGTTATATATCTGCTTTTTAGCGCTTTGTTTAGTATCGCGGTGTGTGCGTACCCGTTTTTAGCCCTGTCATCTATTGCTATAGCTGCAATATCTTCATTGAAAATAAACTCATCGGCAAATTTTTTAAATGCACAGTGCGCTAAAATGGTATAGATATAATAACCTAAATCCGTATGCTTTGTGTGAATAAGATCCTTGATATCTTGATATTTATAAAATGAAATAACTTCTATATTATTTAAAATCTTGCGTTTATATATGGATGGTTGTAAAAATTCATCTTTACATGTAGAGCATATATGCGCAAGAGATAATCGCTCACAAAGCAGACACTTCAAAGACTAATCTTTTTTAATCCATTTTTAGTACAGACATAAACGCTTCTTGAGGCAGTTCAACTTTTCCGATTGCTTTCATCCTTTTTTTACCTGCTTTTTGTTTTTCAAGCAGTTTTCTTTTTCTTGTAATATCACCGCCGTAACACTTAGCCGTTACGTTTTTTCCCATGCTTTTAACAGTTTCACGTGCTATGACTTTGTTACCGATGGAGGCTTGAATGGATACTTCAAAAAGCTGTCTGGGTATTATCTCTTTCATATTTTTGACTAAACCTCTTCCACGAGATTGAGCTTGATTTTTAGGTACTATAACAGATAAGGCATCTACAACTTCACCTGCTACTTTTACATCTAGTTTTACAAGTTCGCCTACTTTAAAATCACTAGGCTCATAATCAAAACTGGCATAACCTTTTGATATTGATTTTAACTTATCATAAAAATCGACAACTATTTCATTCATAGGGATGTAGTATTCTAGTAAAACACGTTTTTCGTTTATATAGGTCATCTTATCTTGCATACCTCTTTTTTTGACAAGCAGGGTAATTATATTGCCAAGATAATCAGTCGGTGTTATAACGGTTGCTTTTACATAAGGCTCTTCAATCCTCTCTATGTGGTTTGGTTCAGGCATCTCAGAGGGATTTTGTACCTCTATCATTTCGCCGTTGTTTAGATATACATGGTAGATAACCGATGGAGCGGTAGCGATTAGCTCTATATGAAATTCACGCTCAAGTCTCTCTTTTATGACCTCCATATGAAGCATGCCTAAAAAGCCGACACGAAAACCAAAGCCAAGAGC
>WFMO01000109.1 GCA_015489055.1 Helicobacteraceae bacterium
ATCAAAATCTATGTCATTCTTCTGTAAATCGGTAAAAAATTTATCAGTAATATTTTTGTCTATAGGTAAGTGTGAGTGATGATTCTTATTTTCAATAAATGCCTCGATAGTCTTTATAGGCGCTGTATTAATGCTGTTAAACGCTAAAAGTTTTTCTATATAGTAAGATGGTTTTAGATCATCTCCCCTAACGCCTGTACTTGCAAATAAAACCTTGCATCTTTTTATATGCATAGCTTCAATTGTTTCATAAATAATTGAAGCGTTATATATCCCTGCCACTGCACAAGGTAGATTTTTTACCTTCAAAAGAGTGTCTAAAATCCTATCTATTCTACTTACAAATACGCTAATGACCGTATCTACGTTTACTCGCGCTCTGGCTAATCCTCTTTGAAATGCTTTAGCACAAAAAACAGCCTGCTCTTTAGAAAACACAAGTGTAGCATTAACCGCGATAGAAGATGCCACAAGTTCCTCCATAGCTTCATACCCGGCAGGTGTAGCTGGTACTTTTATCATAACATTATCCCTGTCTATTAGAGCGTAAAGTCTTTTTGCCTCTTGTATGGTAGCCTTAGCATCATCGCATAAAAATGGATCAACCTCTATACTTACATAGCCATCATCTTTTTGCTTAAACAAAGGATATAAGATATCCGCAGCTTTTTGTATGTCATAAATAGCAATTGCCTCATATTTTTCTTTTGGCGGTAGATTGCTTAATGATGCTATCTGTTTTTGATACGCTTTGGATGTTAAGATTGCATTTTTAAATATCGTCGGATTGCTCGTAGCTCCGTTAATAATACCTCTAGTTATTAAATCTCTAAACGTAGTATCTAAATACTCACGCTCTATAAAATCAGCCCATAAAGAAAATTGTAAACTTTTTATATACATCATTATGCCTTAATTTAAATCACTGTCACGCCAGTATTTTGTACCATTAATTGTAGCTTGAAGCGCCAATCCATCTTTTGTCAAAGTATAAAGTCTGACTCCAGGCATCACTGACAGCGCACCATTTAAAGCAGAGCCTTTTTTCTTGTATTTTGCGGCTGCATCAGCCTGTATGTTTGCCTGCCAGCCATGTTGTATAAAATAATCAAATACCTTTTTATTGGCAAAAATAAAGATTACTCTAAAGTCTTTTACTCCCAATCCCAATCCTATGCCGGCAGTACCCATATCCATATAAATATTTTGACCGGTCATATTATTGTGTGCCAGCCCCTTGCCTCCGCCTGCTGCAAAAAATACAACATTAACACCAAGGCTCGAAAAAGTAGCATAACCGTAAGCAGAGGATATCATCTCACGCGTGTTGGGAGCGTATTTATATAACAACTGTAACGTTTTTGCGCTTGAGTCAAGCCTCTCTTTTCGTAATTGCTCAACACTTTTACCCGACCAAAAACCGTTTAACAACAAGATTGTCGCAACCGCTATGGCAAAAACTCTAAATATTTTCATCTGATCTCCTTTTATCTTTTAAGTACTTTATTGATAACAATATTTTCTATCTGCCAGTTATGATTTAAGTATTTATCTACGCTTTTGTCCATGCGCACTAAAAAGCTGTCTCTGGAAATCTCTTTTGCGCCCAAACTCTTTAAATGTTTTGTAGGGATTTGACAATCTATAAAATCATATCCCCAATACTCTAAATGCTTGACTAAGATAGCAAACGCAGCTTTTGAAGCATCGCTTGCATGTGCAAACATGCTCTCCCCACAAAAAACAGATCCCACTACAACTCCATAAGCTCCCCCGACAAGCGCTCCATCTTGATAAGCTTCTACGCTGTGCGCATGCCCCATGCCATGTAAAACATTGTATGCTTCAATAACCTCAGGCAATATCCAAGTCCCGTTTTGCCCTTTTCTTTTAGTGCTGGCACAACTAGCAACAACATCTAGAAATTTAGTATCAAAACTATATGTAAAATGCTTTATTCTTTTTTGAAGTGAACGTCTTAATTTAAAATCACTAAAATCCAAAATCAGTCTTGGATTGGGCGACCACCATATTATGGGGTCTCCTTCACTGTACCATGGGAAAATACCCTTTTTGTATGCGCTCATAAGTCTAGATGGCGATAAGTCGCCTCCAAAAGCTACAATACCCTCTTTTGTAGCCTGGTCTGGATGCGGAAATATATTGTCTAGTGTTAATTTAGCTATACTCAATGACACAACTCTTTAAAATCAAAGATAAGTTCTGTAGTGAAATCTACAAACACGTCACCTCCATTTGTGAGGTTGCCAAAGAGTATCTCATCAGTCAGCCTGTTTTTCACATGTTCTTGTATATATCTCTCAAGAGGTCTGGCACCAAGCTCTTTATCATATCCCGCTTTTGCTATATGATGCAAAGCTCCTTTGCTTACATGTAGAGTAATTTTTTTATTTTTTAACTCTTTATTTAACTGCTCTATAAACTTATGTGCAATATCTTGGACTATAGTTATATCAAGCGCATTAAACTGCACAATAGCATCCAAGCGATTCCTAAATTCAGGAGTAAAAAACGATTTTAAAGATTCATCTTTTGA
>WFMO01000110.1 GCA_015489055.1 Helicobacteraceae bacterium
CTTTTAAAAATTACCGATGCCGAATTTGGCTTAACCTCACTATATCTTGCATACGGATCCGCTTTTAAAAATTCTCTACCGTCTTTTGAGACTATAAAGTATTTATAAGTCTGTCCCTCAACGGCATTTTTTACAGTTGCACTCCAATTTCCTTCATCATCTCTTTGCATAGGATTTGTATTTTTATCATAAGCATTGAAATCTCCTATCACGCTTACATAGTTTGCGTTTGGAGCATACACGCAAAAATCAACGTCGCCTCTTCTTACAAAAGATCCATATTTATTGTAAAGTCTGCTATTTGTCATCTTTTAACTCCTTTTTTAGCTTTGCTATTTTGTAAAGGCCTTCGTACTCTTTTGCGCTTTTATCCCAACTAAAAACTTCACTCATACCGTTTTGTCGCATGGACTCAAATGTGCTTTTATCGTTATAATAAATATCAACAGCCCATTTAACAGTATCCGCAAGCGCTTTACTTGAAGCCTCATAAAATTTAAAACCATTTGGTTTACTTACGCCATTATCAAGATTGTTGATAGTATCTTCAAGTCCACCTACGGCTCGCACAATGGGAAGTGTTCCATATTTCAATGAATATATTTGATTGAGTCCGCACGGCTCAAACATAGACGGCATTAAAAACATATCGCATCCGGCTTCTATCTTGTGCGCTATTTCATTGTTATAGCCGATATAAGTCGATACTTTTTGCGGATATCTATTTGCAACGTCATTAAAAAATCCTTCCGCCCATCTCTCTCCGCTGCCTAGTATCACAAACTGTACATTCAGATGTAATATCTCCCATATGGCTCCGGCTAAAAGCTCCAGCCCTTTTTGCTTGGCAAATCTTCCTACAAAGCCGATAAGCGCCACATTTTCATCTTCAAGAAGGTTAAAGATTCTCTGAAGATCTTTTTTACACTCTTTTTTGCCAGATATCTTTTTAGAAGTATAGTTTTTAACTAAAAATTTATCTTTTTGTGGATTCCATTCATCATAATCAACGCCGTTTAAAATGCCAAACAACAGCTCTCTGCTTCTTAAATATCCATCAAGCCCCCAACCAAACTCCGGCGTACATATCTCTTTTGCATATTTTGGACTAACGGTGTTTAACGCATCGCTTCTCATAATGCCGGATTTTAAAAAATTGACTCCGCCAAACTCCTCTAAATTATCACTGGTAAAACTCTCCCAGCCGACTTCAGCGGCATCTATGATATGTTTTGAAAATTTGCCCTGATGCTGCATATTATGAATAGTAAGCACGCTTGCAGCATCAGCTAAAAGAGGTTCATATCTATAGACAGATTCAAGCATCAATGGCATAATTGCCGTATGCCAGTCATTTGCATGGACTATATCAACTTTAAAATTTAGCTTTTTTACAAGCTCAAAAGCCGCTTTACTGAAAAAAACAAATCTCTCATCATTATCGCCGTACGAATACCCATGCTCGTCCGCATAAAGATCGCCTCTGCCGAAATATCTCTCATAATCTATAAAATAAATATCTACTTGACCCATCTTACATGTAAACACTTCACACCAAAACTCCCCCCAAATACCCATAGCAACACCCATCTCTCCCAATGAGGTTAGTTTTGATTTATCTATTTTATAATATCTCGGCATTACAACTTTTATATTATGTTTTAGTTTTTTGAGTGCTTTTGGCAGGGCTGAGGCAACATCCGCCAAGCCTCCGCTTTTTGCAAATTCCGCTACTTCGCTAGCTGCATATAAAATATTCATATCTTCTCCTAAACCAATCTGTTTAAAATTTTAACGGCAAATTCAGGCTCGACTGCATTTATGTGCATATCTTGCGATAGCTCAAATCCCGCTAGATGAAAGATTCTTGGATAAATACGCAATGCAAAAAGATGGATCATCTCTATATCATCAAAAAAATCCTCAGAATCAAAACTTTTATTAATAGGCGGCTCTAAAAAATCAAAATTAAAATCAAACTCTCCCAGCTCTGACGTTAAGAGC
>WFMO01000111.1 GCA_015489055.1 Helicobacteraceae bacterium
ATGCTCAGTTAACTCCAGTTCACTTTAGAGAACCTAGCCAAAATCTAGGGTTTTTTGCTGATTATAATGTACCTCCTCATATAGTCGGCCCGAATTTTGTAAAATATTTTGGCATAGAGGGCGATAAAAGAGTAATTCATGCTATGACATGTGTTGATTATGTTGATTATGCCAGAGCATTTGGCAGGATAGGTGGTTATGCGCAGATAAAAACTATGGCGGATTTCTTAAGAGATAATTATGGTCGAGAAAAAACTTTATTTTTAGATGGTGGAGACACATGGCAAGGTAGCTGGACGGCTTTACAGACTAGAGGTAAGGATATGGTTGGTGCGCAAAACAGACTGGGCATCGATGCAATGGTCGGTCACTGGGAGTTTACCTATCTTGAAAAAGAAGTTTTAGAAAACATTAAAGAGTTTAAAGGCGAATTTTTAGCTCAAAATGTTTTTGTAAAACCAATGGCACAAATGGAAGGCGTACCTATGTATGATGATAATACGGGACGCGCTTTTAAACCATATACAATTAAAAAATTGGGCAATGCCAGAGTTGCAGTTATTGGTCAAGCTTTTCCATATACTCCAATTGCGAACCCTGGAAGATTTATCCCTGATTGGTCATTTGGTATTCATCCAAGGGATATGCAAGATTTAGTTGACGGCATTCGAGCTAAAGAAAAGCCTGACGCTATTGTAGTTTTATCACACAATGGTTATGATGTTGATAAAAGATTAGCAGAAGTTACGCATGGTATAGATTTTATCTTAGGCGGACATACGCATGACGCGGTGCCTGAAGCGATGCCTATAAAAAATAAAAATGGCAAGATCACGCATGTGTGTAATGCCGGCAGTAATGGTAAATTTTTGGCATGTTTAGATCTTGATGTACAACGCGGAAAAATTGTTAATTTTAAATATACATTGCTTCCTGTTTTATCTGATGTTGTAGAAGAAGATAAGGGCATGAAAAAATATATTGAAGACGTGCGAGCACCTTTTAAATCAGATCTAGAACGAAGCATTGCGACAACAGATCATCTTCTTTATAGACGAGGAAATTTTAATGGTAGTTTTGATCAGATAATTTGTGATGCACTACGAGAAGTAAATGATGCGCAGATTTCATTTTCACCAGGTTTTAGATGGGGCACATCTGTTTTACCGGGAGATCATGTAAGATTTGAGGATTTAGCGACTAATACCGCTATGACATATCCGCAAACATATACTAAGAAGCACACCGGTAAAGATATTAAACTTATCTTAGAGGATGTTGCAGATAACCTTTTTAACAAAGATCCATTTTATCAACAAGGTGGAGATATGATTCGAACCGGTGGAATATCTTATAAGATTATTCCTAAAAATAGTATCGGTCACAGAATACATGATTTACACTTATCAGATGGAACTAGAATTGAGCCAAATAAAAAATATACTGTTTCAGGCTGGGCAACTGTAAAATCACAAGCCCCTGGTAAACCGGTATGGGATATCGTTGAAGAGTATCTTAAAAATGTTAAGCACATTGGAGACAACCTGAAAGTTTATACGCCTGATGTTATAGGCATTAAGGGTAATCTTGGTTGGACATCTTGTAAACATAAGTCATAATATTTACAATAGAGTTATACTCTGTTGTAAAAGCTTTTTAATCTACATAATTTATAACCTCTTTATTTGATCTTCTTTGTTATGACCAATTTAACCTACTTAAAAAAACTACAGACGGAGCTTGCATGAATAATCATAATAAAATCTTAGGCATGGTAATAGAAATTTTTAGCGCCTCTAATGATTACCAAGGTCAGACTCGTCCAATTGTAAAGAATTTGGAGCTCATCGAAGGACATGGTATTAAAGGTGATAAGTTTGCAGGCAAGAATCTTGATTCAACGGTTTTGGTTACGGGTATTGAAGCATACAAGATTGCCAAAGCTTCCGGCATAGAGATTGACTATGGAAGTTTAGGCGAAAATATATTGCTTGATTTTAATACAAATATTTTACAATTAGGCGATATATTAACAATAGGCAATGCGCAAATACAGATAATGCAAAAATGTACTATATGCAACCATTTGTCAGTTTATGATA
>WFMO01000112.1 GCA_015489055.1 Helicobacteraceae bacterium
AAAGAGATTGACAGCAATTATGGTCATGATGCTTTTTTGGTTGAGATAGATAAATTTGAAGATGATATAAGGATAATGCTAGATGAATGATAATGATTTTGAAAAAAAACTTGAAGATGCAAAAAAGATATTAGAAAAGTTGATGAATCCGGAAATTACGCTTAAAGACAGCTTAAAAGCTTATGAAGACGGGATAGGCGAATTAAAAGGCGCTCAAAAACTGTTAGAAGAAGCCGAACTTAAAATTCAAGAAATACAAAATAGCTAATGTTAATCGGAATTTTGCAGATACCGTCAATTGGTATGAGCAGTACAAAATTATATCATTATATACGCATTGCATACAATAAAAATATTGAACTTTTAATTTTAGGAGAGTATCTTTTAAACTCTTTTTTTAAGGAGCTTGAGACAATGTCAATAGATATGATTAAAGAACAATCGATTCATCATGTTAAGATATTGCGTGAGCTATCAACTAAATATCAGTTGGTTATTGTGGCACCACTAATTATAGTGAAAAAAAAACAGCCATATAAAACGGTTGTAAAATTTTCTCCAAACTCTACCTCATACTATTATCAACAAATACTAATTAACTATTCTCATTGGAATGAAAGAAAATTTTTTGCCAATTACATGCCTGATATATTATATTATCCACTTGTTTTTAAGATTAATGGGCTAAAATTTGCTATAATCAGTGGATTTGAAATTCATATTGATAAAATTTGGTCGCTAATATCTAGAAAAAATATAGATGCGGTTATAATGCCATGTTCTTCTACCTTTGAGTCCGCATCTAGATGGAAATCAATTGCGATAACACGAGCGATAACGCATAATTGTTATATTTTGCGTGCAAACCGTATCGGAGAATATATGGATGGTGATTATGTTTGGAGATTTTATGGTGATTCGTTTGTTGTTGATCCAAATGGGGAGCAGATAAATTATTTAGGCAATACAGAAGAATTGATGATTGAGGATATATCGCATTTAGAGGTTATTAAGGCTAGGCGTGTTTGGAGTTTTAGAGATTTGAATAATAAGTATTTTTGATATCAAAAAGGAGATTGTTTTGTTGGAGTATTTTAATCGTCAGGTTATGTTATGGGGAGAAGATGTTCAGTTGTCCTTGCAAAATAAAAAAATTGCAATTATTGGATGTGGAGGATTAGGCTCATCTATCGCTTTTGCACTTGGTGCAAGCGGAATCGGTGAAGTCCATCTTATTGATTTTGATGATGTGTCCATACATAATATTCATCGCCAGATAGCTTTCAAGCTTGATGATGAAGGAAAAAATAAGGCATCAGTTAATGCAGATATCATCAAACAGCGATCACCGTACGTTAAGACAGTGGTGCATAAATGTGATTTTAAAACATTTGCCCAGACGGGTGTTGAGCTAGATTTAATCATGGATGCCACCGATAATCTTGACACAAGAGCGCAGATAAGCTCTTACGCCAAAGATAACGAGCTTCCATGGGTTTACGGTAGCGCTGAGGCATATCACGGACAAGTTTGTTTGTTTGAAAAAGCATCATTTAATGATCTGTTTAAAATAACTCAAAGAGCACCGGCAGGTATAACATGTCCCATGGTGATGCAAATAGCATCCTTGCAGGCAAATTTGGCATTACGATACTTAGCTGGGCTAAGTGTAAAAAAAGATTTTTTATATTATCTGTTTTTTAACGATGAGGGAGAGCAAGTTATACAGAGATTTTCTCTTTCAATGTAAGAGTGTTCCTCTGATAGCTTAAGAATATTTTGATATTACAATTTTTTTAACAGCCTGCCGGCAACCTAAAAATAATAAATTATTGGTATGCCTTTGACTCGGATTATTTTTTAAACCATTGTTTCATTTTGTCTATCGCACTGTTTAAAACATTTTCATGAGGCTTTGATTCTAGGGCAAAACTCTCTTGCAGCTGTTTTAATAACTGTTTTTGCTCGTCTGTTAGTTTTTTTGGATAGGTAAGGTTTACTTGTGCGATCAAAGCGCCTTTGCCATGTCCATGCACATCTTCAATACCTTCATTTGGATATCTAAACTGTTGCTTATCTTTTGTCCCCATGTCTAACTTTAGTGTTAATTCACCTGTTAGTGAAGGTATGGTAATTGATTCTCCGAGTATCGCTTGAGTAAAAAATACAGGTATCTCAATATATACATCATTTTCACGCCTAATGAAATGTTTATCCGGTAAGACATTGAATGTTATATATAAATCACCTCTATTTCCATGTTTCCCAATATTGCCTTTACCTGATACCCTGAGCCTATTGCCATCATCAATACCTTTTGGTACGCTGATTGTTATATTGTCTTTAACTTCTTGGTAACCTCTGCCTTTACAATCCGGACATTTGGTTGTCGGTGCTCTTCCGCTACCATGGCATTTTGGACAGGTTTGCGAGAAGGTCATAAAGCCTTGCCTTGTAAATACTTGTCCCTGTCCGTCACATTGTGGGCATGTTGAGAGTTTACCATCTTTTGCACCGGTACCGTTACAACTTTTACAAGCTGTTTTATATTGGTATTTTATCTCTTTTTCACAACCAAAAACAGCTTCATTGAAGTTGATGGTTAACTCTTGATTAATATCAAGCGCATAACTATCCATATCTTCTGGCGATCTTCTTCTTTGTCCCAT
>WFMO01000113.1 GCA_015489055.1 Helicobacteraceae bacterium
AAATCCGACCCTTTTAATCTCCTTGTACAAAACTTTTGCAGATTTCACTCGTTCGTTTTCTTTTCCAGATTTTGATTTCCAGTGATTTACAAATAGATATAATATTTGATTATCTATTTTAATTTTGACCTGCAAAATATTTCTGTATCTATAGCTATAATTTACTACTAATTCTTTTGTACTAATAATGGGATATTTGCTTAGTAATCCTACTTTTACAGTTGTATCTTTTTTGTATGCAAATGCGCTGTATTTATAATAAAGCCCATCTCGTGTGAGTTTGTGTCTAAGATCTTTAAATGCTTGTCTTGATTCTATTTCCTGTAAGCCTATAATATCTGGATTCATATCTTGTATCACTTTTGCAATATGTTTTAACTTAATATTATAGTTTTTGAGATTCCAATGAGAGGCAGAGTTTGGCACATATTCGCTATACTCATATCCTGATGTTTTTAGATCAAAAAGATTTTCAACATTATATGATGCGATGGTTATCATTTTGGCTCCTGATATTGTCACTGAGAAAATAATACTAAAAATTATATTTTTTAGCATTTTAATTAATACCGTTTAGTCTTAGTAGGCTATCTATCGCAGGCTCTCGTTTCATTAATCGTTCAAAAAGTTCATACATATTATAGCTACCACCTTTTTTTAGTATAATATCTAGATACTTTTTAGCAGTTTTAGAGTTAAATATTCCCTCATCAATAACCTGAAAAAAAGTATCTGCACTTAATACTTCTGCCCATTTATAGCTGTAATATCCAGCCGCATATCCTCCTGCAAAGATATGCGCAAACCCATGTTGAAATTTATTATAAGCTGGAGGCTTTACTAAAGCCGTTTGTTCCCTGATATGGTCTAGAATGATTTGTATCTGTTGGCCTTGATATAGCTTTGAGTGTATCTGTAAATCAAACATGGAAAACTCCAATTGTCTTAACATGGATAAAGCTGACTGAAAGTTTTTAGCATGAATTAGTTGTGTAATTAATGCTTCTGGTAGTATTTCATCAGTTTGATAGTGCCTTGCAAATAATCGAAGAACTTCAGGTTCGTAAGCAAAATTTTCTAAAAACTGCGATGGATATTCTACGGCGTCCCACTGCACTCCATTGACTCCACTGACACCCATTTGTTGAACATCTGAGAGAATGTGATGAATAGCATGTCCCATTTCATGAAAAAGTGTTACTACGTCATCATGACGTAATAAGGACGGATTTTCTTCGTCTGAACTTGGGAAGTTGCATACTATAAATGCTGATGCTAATTGCGCGGTTTTATCTTCTAAGGTGCCGTGAGTTTGCCAGTTGTGCATCCACGCTCCATCTCTTTTGTTTTTTCTGCTCTGTAAATCAAGATATATCCTTGCTTTAAGTTGATTGTTTGCATATACATCATAAGCTTTGGCTTGTTGATCCCATAATGATATCTTTACTAATTTAAATGTAATGCCAAATAATTGTTTTAAAAATTGAAACAAGCCTTTTACCACTTTGTTTTGTTCAAAATAGGGTCTGTAAATTTCTTGGTCGATATTATATTGCTGTTGCTTTAAAATCTCGCTATAAAATGCTATATCATAACTTTGTAGCTTTGTATCGGTAATGGATTGAAGTTCTTGTAGTTCATGTTTGGCTTGCATTATTGAGTTATCAGCTAGTCTTTTTAAAAAACTTAAAACTTTGTCGTAAGAGGGCGCCATTTTTGATGCTATGGAATATTGGACATAATTTTCAAATCCAAGCAAGTTGGCCATCTCAAATCTTAATTTTAAAATTTCATCAATGAGTTCGGCATTTTGTGGCGCTCTTGTTGTGTATGCCTTATACAAAGCTTCCCTAATTGCTCTATTGGTTCCATATGTCATATATGCTATATATATTGGTGCTTGCAGAGTCAATTTGTATTTTGTAACACCATTTTGCTTAAAACTTATTTGGTTTTTATCGCTTTTAGGCAAATTATTAACATCTTTTTCATCCGTAATAATATACTTATATTCATT
>WFMO01000114.1 GCA_015489055.1 Helicobacteraceae bacterium
GAAAAAACAGACATAGTGGCCATGGGAGATCTTGAGCCTATTGCCGATGGATTTCGTAATTATGTAAAAAGTAAATATTCTGTCTTGGAAGAAGAATTATTGATAGATCGTGCGCAACTGCTAAAGCTTACCGCACCGCAAATGACGGTTTTATTGGGCGGGATGCGTGTTTTAAATACAAATATTAACCAAAACCAGCATGGTGTATTTACAAAGCAGCCAGAATCTTTGACAAATGACTTTTTTATCAATCTGCTTGATATGGGCACTGTATGGAAGGCGATTTCAGAAGATAAAGATCTGTTTGAGGGAAGTGACCGTGCAACCGGTGAGCCCAAATGGACAGCATCGCGTGTTGATTTGATTTTTGGATCCAACGCGCAGCTTCGAGCGATAGCCCAAGTGTATGCATCAGATGATGCCAAAGAAAAATTTATCAATGATTTTATCTCTGCTTGGACAAAGGTGATGAATCTGGACCGGTTTGATTTGATATAATACGTCTCATGGAACTTCATACTATCGAGCCCGTTATATTTTTTGATTCAAAAATACTTATTCTTGGTTCATTTCCTAGTATCAAGTCTTTTGAAGAAGGATTTTATTATGCTCATCCGCGCAATCAGTTTTGGACTATTTTAAGTCAAATATTTGGCGAAGATATACAAACCAAAGAAGATAAGATTGCACTGTGTAAAAAGTATCACATCGCTCTTTTTGACAGTGCCGCAAGTTTGCACCGTCAAGCAAATAACTCCAGTGATGCAAATTTGAAAAATATCGAAGTTAATGATTTTGAGGAGCTTTTAAGCAAATACCCAAACATTCAAACTGTTTTATTTACAGGCAAAAAAGCGGAGCAAATTTTTAACAAAAGGTACAAGGATTTAAACATACAAAAGATTTTACTACCCTCCACTTCTGCTGCACATGCAAGCATGACATTTGAAGAAAAACTTGCCAGATACAAAGAGGCATTAAGCTGACAAATTAGATATAATAGCAATAAATAACCAAGGAATAATTATCTAATGAATTTTCTATCTAAAGAGGTTCCGCTTCAACAATCTATATCTGCCATGAAGGCTGTTTTGGCTGATATAGGGTGCCAAACGGTTTTTCAAGAACAAAAAAATCCTCTCTTGCACTGCTACTCGGTAAACCTCAGCTCAACAGAAGCGCCAAGACACATCTACTCTAACGGCAAAGGAGTAATTAGCGATGCATCCGTTGCAAGTGCTTTGGGTGAGTATATCGAACGTCTGCAGACAAATAATTTTTTTATAGATTTTCATCTTCCAAATAGAAAATATTACCCTGATGAAGTTGCATTTGATTTTCATAAAAAATATTTAAACGATGAGCTGATGGCGGTTTACAACCCTGAAGATAATTTATCTCCTGAAGATTTAGTGGATTTTAACAGCGACTATAAAGACAAAATTGTAGCTCTTCCTTTCATCAAACAATCAAACAAGCAGCGTGTTTATATTCCGCTAAATATTTTGAGTAATCTATATGTAAGCAACGGTTTGGCAACGGGAAACACACCGCTTGAAGCAAAAGTTCAGGCACTAAGTGAAATATTTGAACGATATGCCAAAATAGCTATCATAAAAAACGGATATGCTCTGCCAAAATTTCCTGATGATATTGTAAAGAGTTTTCCTAAAGTTTATGAAGACATACAGACACTACAAAAACTCGGTTACAAAACAGAGGTGCTTGATGCTTCTCTTGGCGGAGAGTTTCCTGTTACAGCCATCTCGCTTATAAATCCAAAAAATGCAACACTTTTTGTCTCTTTTGGCGCGCACCCTATTTTAGAAGTCTCACTTGAGCGAACCATGACAGAACTTATGCAGGGACGCTCGTTAGAAAATCTTGATAGCTTTGAAGTGCCTACTTTTGATATGGATCTTGTTGCTGAGAGTTTTAATCTTGAGTCACATTTTGTAGATTCAAACGGCAAACTCGGGCTTCCTTTTTTAAGTGCCACAAAAAGTTTTAAATACACATCTTTTAGCTATGCAGGCAACTCGGTACAAGATGAATACAACTATCTTACAAACATTCTAAAAAAAATGGATAAAGAGTTTTACGTCAGAGAGTATGACTATTTAGGATTTTACTCATGTCAAATCATTGTACCTAGCATCTCAGAAGTTTATCCTATAGATGATTTGATTTACAATAATAAAAATTACGGCAAACTCATCCGTGATATGGTTTTAAATTTTACACAATATGACCCACAAGAGATTATGTCCAGTATCGAGTCTTTAGAAGCTTCACTTAATATTGAAAAATATATCGGCGTTATATTTGAGCAAAATTTTACTATGGCTGAGTTTAAAGCACAGATACATCTACGCTTAGGCGAATATGATGAAGCGCTTGAGCTGTTAGAGTACGGCACAAACTTACTCGGTCATCTTGTTGTAGAATTGGCTCGTCTTGAGGATATGGGGCTTAATTTTGAAGATTATCAAGAGGCTTTATATGATGTTTTTACTAAAGAACGGGTAGATAAGGCGATTGATATCTTAAAGGGGAAAGAGTTTTTGATAAACACGACACTTCATCAGGAATATAAAAATATGCTTGTTTTGTATGACAAACTAGGTAACAAAAAAAGCAGTATTTAACACAAACTTTGATAAAATGAAACAAATACAATCTGACTCAAAGGGCATATCCATGAAAGGCATCATACTAGCCGGTGGCAGCGGAACAAGGCTCTACCCTATAACAAGAGGAGTAAGTAAGCAGCTTGTTCCTATCTATGACAAGCCTATGATATATTATCCGCTATCTGTTTTGATGTTAGCCGGCATAAAAGAGGTGCTTATCATCTCAACACCCCATGACCTTCCAAGATTTGAGGAACTCTTAGGCAATGGCAGCGATATAGGTATGGAGTTTTCATACATTCCACAGCCCTCCCCGGACGGGCTAGCTCAGGCGTTTATACTTGCTAAAGAGTTTTTAAGCGGTGATGACGCATGTTTGATACTAGGCGATAACATCTTCTATGGTCACGGCTTAACGCAGCTTCTTAGCAAAAGCATACAACATGCAAAAAAACAAAACTGTGCTACGGTATTTGGATATTATGTAAAAGACCCCCAGCGATACGGTGTTGCGGAGTTTGATAAAAATAATAACGTAATATCCATAGAAGAAAAACCGACAGAGCCAAAAAGCAATTACGCAGTAGTTGGACTTTATTTTTATCCAAATGATGTTGTTGATAAAGCCTGCAAGATAAAACCATCCAAAAGAGGCGAGCTTGAAATAACTACCCTAAACCAGATCTATCTAAATGAAAAAAGATTAAAAGTAGAGCTTATGGGCAGAGGTTACGCATGGCTTGATACCGGAACACATGAAAGTTTGCTTGATGCTAGTACATTTATACAAACCATTGAAAACAGGCAAGGCTTAAAAGTGGCATGCATAGAGGAGATAGCTTATGAGATGGGATATATAGATAAAGAGAAGCTCTTAGAGTTGGCCAAGCCGCTTAGCAAAAACCAATACGGGCAATATCTGCTAAACAGAGCACTAAAACCAAGAGAGACAGACAGATGACATTTATAAAAACAGATATTTCAGATGTGGTTATAATCAAACCAAAAGTACACGGCGATGAGCGTGGGTATTTCACAGAAACTTTTCGCGCGGATAAGCTTGAAGAATTTTTAGGATATAAGATAAACTTCACCCAAGATAACGAGTCAAAAAGCAGTCTGGGAGTACTTCGAGGCTTGCATTATCAACTTCCTCCCAACGCACAGACAAAACTTGTACGCGTTATACATGGGCGCGTTTTAGATGTGGCGGTAGATATAAGAAAAAACAGCCCGACATTTGGTAGATATGTGGCAGTCGAGTTAAGTAGTGATAACAAAAAACAACTCCTAATCCCAAGAGGTTTTGCGCATGGATTTGTAGTGCTAGAAGATGATACCGTGTTTGCTTACAAGGTGGACAGCTATTACTCAGCCAAGAGCGATAGAGGTATAGCCTTTGATGATAAAGCACTTGATATCGACTGGATAGTACCAAAGCAAAAACTCATTCTCTCAGACAAAGACAAAAAACAACCTACTCTTTTGCAAACTAATGATTTGTTTGAATACGGAGTAAATTATTATGAGTAACAATATCCTAGTTACAGGTTCAAGCGGTCAATTGGGCTCTGAACTTAGAGATATATCAAAGTCATATAATTATAATTTTTTCTTTACGGATAAAACAACTTTAGATATCACAAACGAGTCAGACATAGAAAAGTTTATAAACCAAAACAGCATAAATACCATCATAAACTGTGCGGCATACACAGCGGTAGATAAAGCCGAACAAGACCCAATACATGCCGATAATATAAACCATTTGGCAGTTTCATATCTTGCAAGACTTGCAAAAATATATAATATTAAACTCATTCATATCTCAACTGATTATGTATTTGACGGTAAAAACTACAAACCTTACCGTGAAGATGATACAACA
>WFMO01000115.1 GCA_015489055.1 Helicobacteraceae bacterium
ACTTGTTCAATTATCATATCTGTTGGAAGTGATATCGGACATATATCTACACAATTAGTACACAAAAAACAGCTTTCAAAAATATCTTTAGCCCTTTTATCAAGTTCAAGCTCACCATCTTGATAAGCGCCAAGTAGGTCAATAAAACCGCGAGGAGACGTAACTTCATCGCTATTTACGTTATGTATAGTACATACAGGAATACATTTACCGCACTTTATACACTGGTCTGATGTAGCTTTAAAATTAAATAAATCATTATTTTCCATATTTATACCGTTTTTGAAAAAGTTTTTTTATTATCTGCGTGGCTGTGCATATACGCATCAAATGCCATAGCTATATTTCTAATTAACAGCATCCCGGTCTCAGAGCAGATAATATAACTATCGTCTATACTAAGGAGTCCGTCATCTTCAAATGGTTGCAACTCCAGCAGAGCATCTTTAAAATATTCTTTAAAGTTTACACCAAACTTATTTTCAAAACGCCTAATATCAAGTTTGAAGTTGCTCATAAGTTCCATAATCACATATTTTCTGATTAAATCATCCTCATTAAGTAAAACACCTCTTTCAAACGGCAGACGACCTGCGTCAATTGCCTCTTCATATAAACTCATCTCTTTAAAATTTTGAGCATAATGCCTAGAGCCTTCACCGATTGAAGTCAGTCCGATGCCAAGCAAATCGGCACCGCCTTTTGTGGTATATCCTTGAAAGTTTCTGTGTAGTTCGCCTTTATCTATAGCTTTAAAAAGATCATCTTCAGGTTTTGCAAAATGATCCATGCCTACCATTTTATAGCCGTTTGATGTCAAAAAATCAATTGTATATTGCATAATAGCTAGTTTTTCATCAGGTCTTGGCAGGGTTGTCTCGTCTATCTTTCTCATAGTTTTTTTGAGCCATGGCACATGAGCATAATTAAAAACAGCAAAGCGGTCTGGATTTAGCGTAAGCGCCAAGTCCAATGTTTCTTTAAAAGTTTCAAGAGTTTGGAAAGGAAGTCCATAAATCAAATCGACATTTACTGATACCATATTGTATTTTCGTGCCAAATCCATGGCGCTTTTTGTAATGTCATAGGGTTGAAATCTGTGAACTGTTACTTGTACTTTTTCATTAAAATCCTGTATGCCAAAACTAACACGATTAAATCCAGCTTCACTCATAACTCTCATCTGCTCTTCATCGATATGACGAGGGTCTATTTCGCAGCTAATCTCTGCCTCTTTAGAAAAATTTGGAAAATAACTCTTAATCATCTTAATAATCTCATCAAGCTGAAGCGCTGAAAAATATGTTGGTGTACCGCCGCCAAAGTGCATCTGAATTACTTCTCTTGACATATCTGTATGCTTAGATAGTATCTCTAGTTCACGGCGAAGATAATCCATATACCGCACTTTTTTATCTTCTTTTGATGTAAATACAACATTGCATCCGCAAAAATAACAGGCACTTCTACAAAACGGCAGATGAAAATATAAAGACAGAAATCTGGAATTATCCATATTGGCAAGTTCATATAGATATTGCTCATAAGTAAAATTTTGATTGAATTCTAAGGCTGTGGGATAGCTTGTGTATCTAGGACCAGGCTTTGAGTATTTGACAAATTTTGTAAAATCTAACATTTTTATTATCCAATATAAGGGCAACTCTAAAAAAACCCTATTTTTCTTAGCATTATGACAAAGATGTGTTGAATATGCAATAAAAAATATAAAATACTATTATTAATTGATATTACGCATTCCCTTGGGAGCGCTTTGCTCGTTTCATAGCTTTAGAAGGCAAGGTAATATCAGTAACTTACATTATTATTTGATATTTTCTGGTATAATTATTCAGACATCACAATTTTATTACATAAGTTAAGAAATCCTAATAGCTTTATCTTTGATGCACAAGGCTTAAACAATTGCGAGATAACAAGATGAAAAAATACAAAATTTTAATAGTTGAAGATGATGAAGTAAGTGCTTTAAACTTAGAAATTTCCTTACGAAAAAATGGCTATGAAGTTGTAGCGACAACTGATAATATGCTAAGTGCCATCAATAAGATTAAGGTTTACACGCCTGATATTGTTATCATCGATATAGCTCTTCAAGAGAGCGCAGACGGTATAGAATTAGCAAACCTAATACGTGAAAAATATCATTTACCTTTTATATATCTGACATCACATTCTGATGACCATATTATTGAAGATGCCAGTAAAACTGAACCTTATGGATACATATTAAAGCCATTTGATCCAAATTCTCTTCACGCAACTTTACAGATGGCTCTTTATAAATACAATCACGAAAAACAACAAGAAGCCAGTATTAGTGCGTTAAAACAGGAAAAATTAAATCTTGAAAAATTGCTTTACCACAATAATCACAATCAGCCAAATATCAAATTTGCAGACGGATATTGTTTTGATCTTAATGTTTGTGAAACCTTTTATAATAACAAAAAGATTAGACTAACTAAAAAAGAAAATGCATTTATAAAGCTTTTAGTAGCGCATATTGGTCTTGTAGTTAGTTTTGATCAAATCATACAATATATCTGGGATGAAGATAATGCCACGCAAAATAGTGTACGAACACTTGTTTGGAGAATACGCAATAAACTACCCACCGATATCATTAAAAATGTTTCCGGTACAGGATATTATATAGAATGATCATCATCTAAGCAAAGCCCGTATTGCTTTTTAATGCTTGCGTACTCACATTGTAGTTGTTTAAGAGCATTTTCATAATCAAATTCTTTGTTTTGAATATTTGCCGCTTGTTCTATATCACTGGATATATTTTGCATTTTTTTAAATCTAAAATTTGCACTGGAACCTTTTATAGAATGAATATTTTTAGCAAGTTTTATATAATTTACATTTTTTACTAATTGAGGTAGTTCAGATATTAAAGTATCGGCTTTTGTGAAATAAAGCTTTAAAAGCATCTTAATCTGCTCCTCTTCAAGTTGTAAAGTTTCTTGTAAAGTCTGCATATCGCAGCCGGTTGTTTTTTGCGGTAAATATTTCATTAAAATATCTTCTAGCTTGCGGATATCTAGAGGTTTACCTAAAAATTCATCACAGCTAGATTCAAGCACCGTAAGGCTTGAACCCTTAATGACATTTGCAGTTAATGCCACAATTGGAATATGTCCAAAATGAAATTGCTTTTGAATCTTTAAAATCTCTTTGACTGCATCAGAACCATTTAAAATCGGCATCTGTTCATCCATAAATATTAGATCATATACTTTTCGCTTATAAAGCTCGACAGCCTTTTTCCCATCTGGCGCTATATCATATGAGATGTCGTGTTTAGATAGCAACATGCCTATTAATTCTTGATTTGCCTCATTGTCTTCTGCTATCAACACTGAAGCATCAAAATGTTTAGTATCTTGTTTTTGACTAAGCAACATCATATCGCGCTCTCTTTGTAAATCAAAGACATCAAGAAGACTCTCTCTTACTTTAGACAGATAAAGCGGATATGCCAAATATCTTGTATTGGATAATGTTGTAGTTTGACTCTGAAAAATATCAGATATACATATAGATGGTTTATCAACTATTGCAATAACCTCTCTTAGCACATCACTCATATCTTCATCAAAAAAATACAGTACATCATAATCAACATTATTTAATGAGTGTATAATGTGCAGCTTTAAGCCCATCTGTCTGAGATATGATGAAATAATATCCAGCTTTTTTAGATCCGTTGTTTCAACGGCATAAAATGCGATTGTTTTTGATCTTAAAAGTTTACACTCTAGTAGTGTTGGTTTTTTATCTATGATCTGCACCGGCACTACAAGAGTAAAATTACTTCCGGAAGATAACTTTGATGATAGCTCTATGTCACCTCCTAACAAAGTAGCTAATTGTTTGCAAATAGCCAGGCCAAGACCCGTACCTCCATAAACAGCTCCATTGCCGTAAACTTGAGAAAAGGGCTTAAAAATACCCTCTATATCTTTTTTGTCAATCCCGATACCAGTATCTTTAACGCTCACCATTAACATATTGTTTTGCGTAATCTTTGACTCTATATCTATATGCCCGTTTTGCCGTGTGAATTTAATTGCATTACTAATAAAATTTGACACAATCTGTTGAATTCTAAGCGGATCACTTAATATTTTTGATGGCATTAGTGAATCCGTATAGTTCATAAACCTGATATGCTTATCCTTTGTCAGCATCACAAAAGGCTCAATGGTTCTAGATAATATCTCTTCAAAATTAAAAACTCGCCTCTCAACTGTAAAAGTTCCACTTTTTAATTTTGAAAAATCCAAAATATCATTAATAAGATTTAATAAATTTCTTCCATTATCATCTATAATATCAAAATACTGCTTATACTTCTTAGTTACTATTTCGTCTTTTAAAATTTGCACAAATCCCAAAATGGCATTTAACGGTGTTCGTATCTCGTGGCTTATACTTGATAAAAAATAATCCTTTGCCCTATCTGCATCAATAGCTTTTACTTTAGCATCAATAAGTTTTGTCACATCATAGCCTACACCTATATATTCTTGCTTTTCAGTAAATGGGTTTTGTATTGGCAAAATAGTTGTATCTACATAAAAATAGTCTCCATTTTTTTTTCTATTTTTAATAGTTCCACGAAAAACTTTTCCTTGATGCAGGTTTTGCCATAAGTCTTGAAAAAATGATGACGGCATCTGAGGATCCCTGATAACGCGATGCGAAAAACCTATCAACTCATTTTGCTCAAAGCCGCATAACTGTAAAAATTTATCATTGACATGCGTAATGATACCATTTTCATCAGTTTTTGAGACAATGGCGCTTTCATTGATGGCATAAATATATTGCTGAAGCAAGGTAGCGTTTTTAGTAATTTCTAAATCTTTTTCATATATAGTTTGTGAATATTGTGCTAAAACAGAAGCGAAGTTTTTATCAAAAATATATGTTATCTCATCAAACAGTTCTTTAGAGTTTATCTTTTTATCGAATGTCATATCAATCATAGAGCGCTTAAAATGGCTACATATTAAGAATAATTCTTGTGAAGAGATATTGTTATTTTTTAGATAAAACAAAAGTTTCACCATAACGGGACAATTACCGATATCTACCGTCCCTTTAATCACACCAATCAAATACTCGAAAATACCGTTAGCGTAGGTATTAATAAAAAAAACTTGCTTGATGCCATGTCGCTTTAATATATCACTGATTTCCGGATAATCCATCCATTGAGATATGATAAGAGATTGAGTTTCCTCGAAGATTGCAATAAAGGATTTGCTTGTAGTTAAAGATTGCACAGATATAAACAAGTGTCCGTATGCCGTAAATTACGGCATACTGGGCAAACTAGTGACTTTTTCGAACAACTATAAGCATTTTAATGTTTAAAACTACAAAACGAATAAACTGCCATATAACGCATGTTCTCATAAAACGAGCATATCTGCTTGGAATCATAGTTAGATTCATTTTATCATTATTTTGAAAATTTAATTCTTCTGGTACTACTTTCTTTTCCATTTTTTCTCCTTTTTATTCTGGTATTAATGTCCATCCGGTTTTTAGTTTTGCTTTATATATGAACAGATAATGAAGAACCTGTTTTATCCAGTGACCCGCAAGACCTATCTCACCAAACGTATAATCAGTATCGCGACCCGTTCCAGGAAATCTATCAAAATCAGGAACAACTGGATAAACCGTCATAGCTGCCGCAGTCCCAGTTAACAAACCTCTACCTGCACTAGCAACACAAGCAGCACCCATTTCAGCCATTGAAGCTTCATGCAACTGTACTCCCTCACCTTTTGTAATCAGATCACAAACGCTGTGAGCAACTGCTTTTCCTGTAATACCTGCCGGCATTCCCGTACGTGGAGGCGTAGGATTAATCGGAGTTCCGTTTGGAGATTTCGCAGGTTTAGATATGAGGTGTGGTGGATTAAATGCAATCCCTACTGCAAAAATATTTTTATATGCAGGGCTTTGATAAGTCCTAGGCCAATCGCTTGCCGTCCACTCGCTATAAGGTTTAGGCGTATAATCTGCATCGACTTTCATCAGACCGTTTGGCGCAAATAGCTGATCGGTAATATCAGAACCGTCTTTACCATACGCTTTAAGTCCGACGCCCGCAAAAGGAGGGATAAGCATTGCAAAGTCAAACTCTTCCTCACCCATAGTACCATCTAATAATTCATAGTGAGCTTTGCCTTTTTCAACCTTATTTACATGCGCTCCGATAATCCAATCAACATTACGTTCAGTATAAAGAGACTCTGCAAACAATTTTGAACTAACTACATAACCGTTTACTTTCATATGCAGACCACCCATACCAAAGTCACCCAAAAAAGCTTCATTAGATATCCATTTGATATCAGCCATCTCTCTAACGCCGGCTTTTCTTAGCTTGGATTCTATGTTAAACGCATACTCAAACGCAGCGCCCTGACAAGTACACATACCATGGCCTGTACCTATTAAAAATTTCTGACGCTCACCCTTTTGCATTTTTTCTATGCATCTGTCAAGCTCATGACTTGCGTGAACGGCATGATCTGCCGTACAAACAGAAACGGTATATTCTCCTAATCCGTTTGCATCGCCTAAGCCCGGAGTTGCCGCAAAATTCAATTTTGGACCGGTAGCATTAATGACATAATCATAAGTCACCTCTTCAGTCTGTCCTTCTTTGCCTTGTCCTGTATATTCGATAGTAACAAAAGGAGTATCAGCGCCCTCTTTGCCTTCTGGATTTAGTGAAACAGCTTTTGCCTGCTTGTAAGTGATATTTCCTTTTCTATATACCGGAGCAAGATCAAATACTACATCTTGCTTACTCATATCTCCAACTCCAACCCAAATATTTGACGGAATCCAATTCCACTGTGAATTTGGTGTTACAACTACTACTTCATGTGCAGAACCAAGCCACTTAGCCGCAAATGTAGCAGCAGTATGCCCTGAGACTCCACCGCCTAGAACAACTAATCTTGCCATAATTACTCCTTTTGTTTTACAATCTTATGCGAATGCTCACATAACTATAACTAAATCTAATCACAATAGTATCACAACAATGTAAATTATAATACTTTTGTTAAAAAAATAAGATTTAATGTAACTATTTACCACAATATAGCCACTATGCTAATAATCTGTTGCGTTACAATTACATATTTATAATCTTTTGAATAATCTCATAACAATTATCAGATAGCTCATCCTCATTCAATATCCGTTTAAGCTCAATCTCGACTAATTGCTTATTATTTGCATCCAATTTTTTATATATTTTAAATGCACCTGCCAGTGAAGATGATATCTGAGGATTTATCTTATCTAGTTTTAAAATCTCATCGGCTAAAAATTTGTATCCACTACCGTCTTTAGCATGGAAAAAGCGGTAATTTCGTGTAAATGAACCAAAAAGTGCCCGTATGAAATTTGGTACCAGCTCATCATATGCACTATCATGTTTAGTCTCATTTAAAACTGAGATTAGATTGTCTTGGTGTGACATAGCAATGATTGAAAAATATTTTGTCATAACCAATGTATTACTAGAGTAGTGTTGGTAAAAATCATCTAGGGCGGGTTTAAAAATATCTGTAAAATGAATAGATAATAACGATAAAGCAAATATCTTATCAGTCATGGTGCAAGCCTGGTAATACTGCGCTTTACACAGCTGTTTTATATCATCATTTTGTAAAAAAGCCAGGTACCACAAAGCTCTGTTTTTTATTGCACGTTTACCCATTTGTGCTGATGTGATATGATTATTATCCAAATCATTATAGCCATGATAGATCTGAAGCAATCTATCTTGATACAGCGTTGCTATCTCAAGCGCTAACAATTCATGCGCATTGCATATTTTTTCAAAATCCAACACTTCTCTTGTCTGTAAAATGGCTGATATTTCAGGCAGTGCGCAAAGTTTTGCCTTATACATCAAATCAGTATCGCTGTTTAAAAGCTCGCCAAAACTATTTAGATATTTTTTATCAAGCTCTTTGGTGTCTATAAGCATATTAATAGTTTTAAGCGCAAAATTTTCAGCCGCTTCGTATCTGTTGTATGAATCCGTATCATATTTCATCAAAAAAGGATAATCTTCATTTGCATATACAATCTTAACAGGCGCGCTAAATCCTCTGTTTACAGATAGATATGGTCTGCTCTTTAAGTCATCAAAGACAAACTTGTGGCTTGATTTACTAATGACTAAAGTCTTCTCCACCGCCAACTCGGTATCTGCATAAAAAAGTGCGATACGCAAAGGATACATCATAGCAAACTGCTCTTTGCCATCAGGGGTTTTTGGAATAATCTGTTTACATGTAAGAGTTAAAGTACCGTTTTTGAAGTTATCTTCTAGCTCTAAAACAGGCGTACCCGATTGATGATACCATCTCTTAAACTGTCTCAAATCTCCTTCGTAACTTTTTTGCATAGCCCAGAAAAAATCATCTATCGTCACAGCACGACCGTCAAATGTATCAAAATACAGCTGCATAGATTTTTTATAATTTTGCTCGCCTAAGAGAGTGTTGTACATTCTTATAACCTCAGCACCCTTTTCATATACGGTTGCCGTGTAAAAATTATTCATAGAAATATATGACTTTGGCTGGATAGGATGAGCAGTCGGTCCGCTATCTTCAATAAACTGATTTTCTTTTAACCGCTTTACATTGTCTATGCGAACCACATCTTTTGAATTCATATCAGCACTAAAACACTGATCCCTGTAAACCGTCAAACCCTCTTTCAACGTCAACTCAAACCACTCCTTACATGTAATGCGATTACCCGTCCAGTTATGAAAATATTCATGAGCTATAACGCTTTGTATGCCCATGTAATCCCCATCAGTCGCACTTTGCGCGTCAGCTAGCACGTAATGAGAATTAAAAATATTTAAACCTTTATTTTCCATGGCACCCATATTAAAACTATCAACTGCAACGATATTGTAAATCTCAAGATCATATTCACGCTTATACTGCTGTTCATCCCATTTCATCGCTTTTTTGAGTGACTCCATGGCATGAAAACATTTATCCTCGTTGCCTTTGTCACAATAAATATTAAGCTCCACATCACGGCCGCTCATTGTTGTAAAACTATCAGTGATACTTCCTAAATCTCCGACAACTACGGCAAACAGATATGACGGTTTTGCAAAAGGATCTTCCCATATACAAAAATGGCGATTTTCATCTATGTCACCACTTTGTTTTTTATTGCCGTTGCTAAGCAGTATCGGATATCTTTTATCGGCTGTTATTTTGGTTGTATATTTTGCCATAACATCGGGTCTGTCTAAAAAATAAGTGATTTTTCTAAAGCCTTCAGGTTCGTTTTGCGTACAAAAAATCCCGCCAGACTTATACAAACCCTCAAGTTCCGTATTTTTGTGCGGATATATTTTTGTGGTTACATGTATTGTAAATTCATTATCTGAAACACCAAATGCTAAAGATGTCTCATTTATCTCAATATCTTGCAGCGAGATATCTTTATCGTTGTATGACAAAGATAAAAGTTCTAAATTCTCTCCATTTAATTTTAGTAGCGTTGCGTTGATATCCAATCGTTTTACAGACATCTTGTTTGTTACAATCGTATAATCATCAAAAATATCAAACTCCAGATTTGTCTGTAAAATAGTAAATTCAGGAGCCCTGTAATCTTTTAAAAATATCTCTTTGTGTTTATTCATTTATCTAACCTTTGTTTTGTATTGTTACTTTTTTGCTTGCGCACTGAGCGCCTCCATAGATGATTTACCAAATAATATCCCATAAATGACAAAACAGATGAATAAAAAAGCGTACCTATATAAAGAGGTATAAATATATGTTTAAAGTTTTCGCTAAACCACTTAACACTCATATGAACACCACTTAGATGGCTGCCTAGAAAAAAACTTCCGGTTGCATATTCGATATAATAGATAAAAGGCATCGTAAAAGGGTTGCTAAGCCAAACGGTAAACAGTGCAATAGGTGCATTAAATCTTACAAACGGTATCAAAGCAATAATAACTATCATTTGTCCCGGCATCGGAATAAGCCCAATAAAAATGCCGATAAATACCGCTCTGGCGATATTTTTTCTGTTTACCCCGATATGCGCTTGTGGAATTTTATACTTTTTAATAATTTTCTCTAATCTTGGATGAGCATGGAGCTTTTTAAAAAAATTTCTAACCATTTACAACCTTTATACGAATTATATACAATAAATGGTAAAATATAACTCATAAGGAAATTATTAAATATGTCATTTGAAAAAATAGGTATCATCAAGCCTTTATTAGACGCTATAAATGAGCTTGGATATAAAAAACCAACTACAATACAAAGTCGAGCAATCTCACATGTGTTAGCAAAAAAAGATGTTTTTGCCGCTGCACAAACAGGAACAGGTAAAACAGCTGCTTTTTTGCTCCCTTCTTTGCAGAGACTACGGCATAAAAAAACTCTACAGCCAAAAGCCGTTCGTGCAATTATCGTCTCTCCAACTCGCGAACTTGCCGTTCAAATTGAGAAAGAACTCTTAAGTTATGCAAAATATATGGATATCTCATCTGTACTACTTGTAGGCGGAAAAAGCTTAGAAACTCAGATAAAACATCTAAAAAAAGGTGTCGATATAGCCGTTGCAACACCAGGACGATTGAAAGAACATATCATAAACGGCAGCATAAATCTAAAATCTGTTGAAATATTTATCGTAGATGAAGCTGATCGAATGCTTGATATGGGGTTTGTGACAGATCTTAGACTCTTGCATGTAGAGCTTCCTAAAAATCATCAAACACTTCTATTTTGCGCAACACAGACCCAAAAGGTGCGTAAGCTTTCAAAACTGATACTAAAAAAGCCGATTTTTATCGAAACAGCCAGAGAAAATAGTGCCACAGAGTTAATAAATCAGCAAATATACCTGGTAGATAAGGAAAAAAAAGCGGCTCTTCTTGCTTTTTTAATAGGTTCAAGAAATATGGATCAAGTTTTAGTCTTTACAAAAACAAAACAAAGCGCCGACACATTAGCAGATGAGCTAAAACTTGACGGATTAAAAGCAGATGTAATACATGGAGATAAAACAAAAGCAAGGCGAAATAAAACGCTTCAAAAATTCAAATCAAAAGAGATCAATGTTTTAGTGGCAACAGATATAGCCTCACGCGGTATTGATATAAACGGCTTAGAACAAGTTATAAATTTTGAACTTCCAAGCCTAAAAGAAGATTATGTCCACCGCATAGGCAGAACAGGACGTGCGGGCAATAAAGGCGAAGCTATAACACTGCTAGATGATGACGACAAAGAGCAGATGAAACACATTGAAAAGCTTTTACATGTAAAGATTTTAAAAGAGGAGATTAAAGGATTTGAAAAACAGTCCAAACATACACGATGATAAAATACACACTTACAGATGATTATATAGAACTTTATAAGCTTATAAAAGTGCTTGATTTAGTGGATAGCGGCGGTGATGCCAAGCAGCTTATCTCAGAAGGATATGTTAAAAAAAATAATACTCTTGAGCTAAGAAAACGTGCAAAAATTATAAAAGGCGACAAGATACAAATAGCAGACGTTACTATTTTAGTTGAATAATTTGGTATAATTTTGAATAAAAAAAGGAATGGCAATGTTAAAAAGCAGCATCAGTGATCAAGTGTTATGTTTTTTAGTAAACCAAAAGCCATGTTATTGCAACTTTCTTTTTGATCTTAAAACAAGATTGTCACTTCTTATAAATCATTTTATCCCGCGATGTCCTTTTTACTGTACATATTTTGCATTTCGCAGAACAGGCGTACATCCCCCGCATTTTTTTAATTAATTTTTACGCTTTATGAGCAAAAACCCATCATAACAGTAGAAGTCAGATGGTGCATTTATTGTTTCGTAAAAGTATATAAAGTCAGTTTATTATCAATCTAAATCATAACAAACCAGTAAACAAATTATAAGGAGATATCTATGTCAAAAAATTATGTAATTGGTTTTCCCAGAATCGGGGAACAAAGAGAATTAAAAAAAGTATTAGAAGAGTTTTGGGCAAAAAAAATACCCTTTAGCAAAGTGCAAGAGACAGCCTCACAGCTCAAATCAAGACATTGGAAATACCAAAAAGATGCAGGTATAGATTTTATCAGCTCAAATGATTTCAGTTTGTATGACAATATGTTAGACACTTCTATTATGCTTAATGCCATACCTAAGAGATTTAAAGAGTTAAAAGATGAAGAACTTTATTTCTCAATGGCTAGAGGAAATAACAAAAACGTCGCTATGGAGATGACAAAATGGTTCAATACAAACTATCATTATATCGTTCCTGAGTTGTCCGCTGATGATAATTATGAGTTAAATGCAAAAAAAATTCTAAACGAATACAAAGAAGCAAAAGCACAAGGCATAAAAACAAAGATAAATATTATAGGGCCTATCACATACCTAGCCCTTAGTAAACGCGCGGACGGCGGTGATACTTTTGAATTTACAAATAAAATTGTTGCTATTTATAAGCAGTTACTGCGTGAAATATCACAACTAGACGATGAGGTTTACGTTCAAATTGATGAGCCTGCATTTGTTAAAGACCTAGATGTTAAAATCTTAAGTCTTATTAAGCGTGTGTATGACGATCTAGCAAGCGTGGCTGGAAATATTAAGATTATCATTGCAACATATTTTGAACATTCAAATGAAGCAACAAAAATTTTGATAAACACACCGATATGGGCACTTGCTCTTGATTTTGTTTATGGAAAAGATAATCTACAATCAATCCAAGCAATAGCACAAAGCGATAAAATTCTTATAGCCGGTGTAATTGACGGAAGAAATATATGGAAAAACCATATCAATCAAACACTTGATTTATTAAAGCAAATAGGTACCGATTTACCAAGTGATAGATTGTATATCGGATCATCATGTTCGCTTTTACATGTACCATTTACATTAAAATATGAAGATAAAATGAATGTGGAGATAAAAAACTGGCTAAGTTACGCAGTAGAAAAACTTGATGAAATATCTCTTGTTAGTAAAATCTACCACGAAGGCCAAAATAGTCTAACACAACAACAACAGATACAGTATCAACGAAATATTCAAGCTAATGACGATAGAAAAACATCAACAAAAATTCACAATCAAGATGTTTTAACAAGAGTTGAAGAGCTCACAAAAACACAAAGAGACGGTGAATATGAAGAGAGGATTAAGCTACAAAAAGAGATATTAAACTATAAACCGCTGGCAACAACTACCATAGGCTCGTTTCCTCAAACAACACAGATTAGAGAAGCAAGACGGGCATTTAAAAAATCTGAAATCTCACAAGAAGAGTATAACAAAATCATCAAAAATTATATAGATGAATGTGTCAAAACACAAGAAGATATAGGCCTGGAGGTGCTAGTTCACGGCGAGCCAGAGCGTAATGATATGGTCGAATATTTTGGTGAGCAGCTAAAAGGATACGGCTTTAGCCAAAACGGATGGGTGCAAAGCTATGGAAGTAGATGTGTTAAACCTCCATTTATATATGGTGATATAAGCCGTCCGCAACCTATGACACTTTCATGGATAACTTACGCTCAAAGCAAAACAAACAAGCCTATGAAAGCGATGCTTACCGGCCCTGTTACGATACTCAACTGGTCGTTTGTTAGAGATGATAAAGCAAGAGATGAAGTAGCAAAACAGATAGCTTTGGCAATAAGTGATGAAGTAAATGACCTTCAAAATGCCAATATTAAAATTATTCAAGTTGATGAAGCCGCTTTTAAAGAAGGTTATCCACTTAGAAAAACAAACATTAAAGAGTATGAAAAGTGGGCAGTTGAAAATTTTAAGCTATCAGTCAGCAGTGCAAAAAAACAAACACAAATTCATACCCATATGTGTTATAGCGAATTTAATGATATCATCAAAACCATAGAAGCCATGGATGCTGATGTTATCTCCATAGAAACTGCAAGAAGTGGTAACGAATTGCTTAAAATCTTTAAAGAAGTCGGATACAAGCAAGAAGTTGGTCCTGGTGTATATGATATCCATTCACCTAGAGTTCCAAGCGTACAAGAGATAGTAACGCAAATAGAAAAACTTTTAGAGGTGCTGCCAAAAGAGCAGCTGTGGATAAATCCTGATTGTGGGCTAAAAACTAGAAAATGGGAAGAGGTTGTACCCAGCCTTACAAATATGGTAAAAGCGGTACAGATAGTACGACAAAGGCTTAACTAAAAGTTTTGAGATTGATTTTTCAATCTCAAAATTATTTTAGTACTAACGAGCTCAAAACTCCGATAACCCCGCCAAACAAACCACCCCATACAACCAGCCAATCCAAATGTTCATGCATTAGGTTAAAAATTATCTCTTTTACCATTTGTGGCGTAATCTTACTTAACTTATCATCTATCACAGCTTCTATTTTAACAAGCATATCTTCAGACAAAGATGAACTAGCAGTATGATTTTGTACAATTTTATTAAATGAATCAGATTTTACAATTGTAACAACTGTCGATTTTAGTTTTTTATTAAAAGGTTTGCGTAAGCTCTCTAAAGCATCTTTTGGCGCAAACATTGAGAGCATTTTACCAATGGAAGATTCCATGACGACATCAATCAATGAATTAAATACCGGAGAAAAATCTATCTCTTGGACAATGGGAGCCAAATCCAGTCTGCTTTCTTCACTTTTAAAAAAGATATCCAGCTGTTCTTTGGTAAAAAATTGAGTCATCATAAGATTTTTTATAGATTCTTTAAATTTTTCAAAATGAAGCGTAATAATACCTGAACCATATAAAAAAGGTATTTTTTCAAACAACATATGAATAGCAAGCTGATTAGTAACAGCGCCAGATAGCGCAAACAATCCTGCGTATAAAAAATATTTTGCATAAGGCTGTGGCATTAAAAAAGAAATTGATGCTAAAATAACGGCTATAAGATTTGTTAAAAAAGATTTGTTAAACATTTCATTTGACTTACTTGGGTGAAAATGGAACTAGAGCACTCCCCCATGTAAGACCTCCGCCAAAGGCATCAAGAAGCATCATCTCATTTGGTTGTAATTTTTTACTTTCATAAATATCATTTATCGCCATAGGTATTGAAGCACTAGAAGTGTTGCCGTATTTTGCAACAGTTAACACTACCTGCTCTTCTGTCATTTCAAGCACATCTCCGACTGCTTTTATGATTCTATAATTTGCCTGATGAGGGATAAAATGACTAATCTCACTAGCTTTAATACTATTTTTGGCAAGTATGTCTTTCACATCAGAAGTTAAAGTTTTAACCGCTATTTTAAATGTTTCATTTCCACGCATCTGCATAAATACACCCGCAGACTCAGCTCTTATGCTGTCGTGAGCTGAACCTGAGCCTCCGTTTGGAGTCATCAAAAGCTCAGCGTAAGAGCCGTCACTTCCGGTATGTATATCTAAAATAGCCTCTTTTTTATTGTCTGTAGCGCTAATTATAGCAGCGCCTGCCCCATCACCAAAAAGAATGCAAGTCGCTCTATCGCTGTAATCTATAATTTTGCTTAATCTCTCAGCGCCTATGATTAAAACATTTTTTTTGATACCGGCTTCAATATACGCTTTAGCGATACTAAGTGCATAAATAAAACCTGTACATGCAGCTGAAATATCAAAAGCCATCACATTTGGCAAGCCTAGTTTATCGGCAATTATGGTTGCCGTTGAAGGCATACAAAAATAATCCGGTGAAATCGTGGCACATACTATCAAATCTATTTCTGATTTATCTATAGCTGTTCTTTTTAGTGCTTTTGTTGCAGCTTTAACTCCCATATCGCTTGTTGTTTCATCTTCTGCGATATGGCGCTCTTTTATACCTGTGCGTTTAGTAATCCACTCATCAGATGTATCCACCATCTTGGTTAGGTCATTATTTGATAATACTTTTGGCGGTACATAAGCACCGATAGAACGAAAAGCTGCATACATTTTTTATCCTTTTAAAGCCTCAAGACGATTTTCAATATGCTTATTAACTCCGGTATCTACATAATTGATAGCCTGAAAGATAGCATTTTTTATCGCTTTTGGATTACTTTTTCCATGACCCACAATCACGCATCCTTGGATGCCGATAAGTGGAGCACCGCCAACTTCAGCGTAGTCTATCTCTTTTTTAAGA
>WFMO01000116.1 GCA_015489055.1 Helicobacteraceae bacterium
ACGCAACTTTTAAAGAGAGCATGCCAAAAGATGCTTATGCTATGTGGAATAAGTTAAATAAGTCACTTATTGGAACAACTTCCGGCAGCGAAATGCTAGATTGTACATCTTGTGGCGAATGTGCGTCTGTTTGTCCTGTCGGCGCGTTAGTAGATACTCATTTTATGTATAAATCAAACGCATGGGAGCTTCGACAAATTCCTGCGACATGCGGACATTGTAGTGCTGGATGCCATATCAATTATGATGTAAAACATACAGATATCTCAAATTCAGATGATAAAATTTACCGTGTTATGAATGAATGGAATTATGTTTCACTTTGCGGTGCAGGCAGATATGGCTTTGATTATCAAAATGATGTTAAGCAAAAAGATAAACAAGCTTTTGATAGGGCTATTGAGGCTTTTAAAAGAGCAGACAGCATTAGATTTACATCAATGATAACTAATGAAGAAGCATCGATACTGCAAAATCTAAAAGAGAAATTTGGCTATAAACTCATAAACAAAGATGCAAAAGATTTTAAGTTGTTTATTGACCAGTACAGCAAGATAAGCGGCACATCTTTGTATGGCAGTGATTTAAAGCAGGTGCATTCATCAAATTTTGTCGTCTCTGTCGGGACTGCATTAAAAACAGACAATCCTGTTGCAAGATATGCATTTAATAACTCTATCGTCATGAACAAAGGTGCCGGTTTATATTTTCATCCTGTTAAAGATCCGATTATCAACGGTATAGGTAAAAATGTTATGAGTATAAATCATGCTCCATTAACCGAAGAAGCGGTTTTATATCTTTTACTTGATTTGTTTGCCGATAAAGAGCAGTTACCTCAAGAGCTAAAAGACTATTTAGCATCTTTTCATTCTCAAAAGACAATTACTGTTGAAGAAACAATTAAAGAGAAAGTGATCCAAACAGTTAAAGTCAAAAAGAAAAACGAAGAGACGGGTGAAGAGGAAGAGGTTGAAGAGCAAAAAAGCAAAATGGTGCCAAAAAAAGTATCCAAAGAGATTGAAGTTGATGACAATGCACTTTTGGGTATTGTAGGCGCACCTGATAATTTTACTGAAACATTAGAGAAATTCTTAAAGAAAAAGGATACCTTTTCTTTAATTGTTGGACCTGACTTATATACTCATCCAAAGTCTAATAATATTGCAAGACTTGTAGCGCTGATAGAAAAATATACACAGTTTGAACTAGTAATGATACCGACTGCTACAAATACACTTGGAGTTTCACTGATTTGTGATTTAGATGAGAGTGCGGGAGAGTATTGTATAGGCTATAATGATACAGGAGATTTTGTACTATCGGCTCTTGGTAGTGGAGATTTAGATATGCCTGCTATTAATCAACAAGAGGGTACATTTACCAACATAGATAAACGGGTAGTGCCAACTAATGCCGCACTTGCTTATAAAGGATATGAGCTAAACGATATTGCTAACGCACTTGGAATTAAAGCGGATCTTACGATAGAATATACGCAAAAATTGCCAACAAGCAAAGGGTTTAGTAGTGTAGCTTTTGATGATTTAGATAATTTTTATAAAAATGACGGCACGCAAGTAAGGGGCTATAAGCTTGAGGTATTGAAGTTCAATCAAGACGCCAATGAGAGCGTAGAGCCATTTGGAAGCTTAAAGCTAGAAAATAGTATAATATATTTAGCAAATCCTGTTCGACAATTTAATGCATTTACCAATAAAGCTACTAATTTGCATGAAAAAGCAGGTATTTATATGAGTGAATGCGCATTAACAGAGTATGGTTTTAAAGATGGAGAAAGTGTTATCATAGAGACCGAATTTGGAACTTTACAAACAGTTGTGGTTTTTAGTAATAAAATTGATGGGACGATTTCATTGCTACCTACTTTTGATTTAGAGTTAAATTCATCCAAACTGTTTGGACACTACAGATTTGCTCAGGCAACAATAAGGGGAGTATAAAATGGGAATAGATTATATTATCGCGACTATCATAAAAATAGTTATTGTTATGCTTGTATTTTCAGCATTAGCCGGTTTTGGAACATATTTTGAGCGTAAAATTTTAGCATTTATGCAACGCCGCTTGGGACCTATGAGTGTTGGTCCATATGGTATATTGCAAATTATGGCAGATGGGATTAAGCTCTTTACTAAAGAAGACATTATACCCACGAGTGCAGTAGATAAAATTTTTAAAATAGCACCTATAATTACAGCATCAACTGCCTTTATGGCAGCAGCAACCATACCTTTTTGGCCTGATTTTACAATTTTTGGATACAGAGTTCAGCCTATTATAACAGATAGTTCCGTTGGACTACTGTATGTTATCGGTGTGATGGCGATTGGACTGTTTGGGGTTCTTTTAGGAGGGATGGCATCATCAAATAAGTATTCTTTGATTTCAGCAGCACGTTCATCTGCTGTCTTTTTGTCGTATGAAGTTATTACCGGTTTAGCATTACTAGCTCCGATTATGCTTGTAGGATCTTTGTCTTTGGTTAATTTTAATGCTTACCAAGTAGGTGGAATATCTAATTGGCTTGTTTGGAAACAGCCAATGGCATTTATCTTATTTTGGATAGCTGCGTTTGCAGAGACGGGTCGTACTCCATTTCACTTAATTGCTAACGATCATGAAATAATTGATGGCTTTGGTACAGAATATTCAGGCATGAGATGGGGATTATTTTTTATAGGTGAATATGCCAATATGTTCTTTATCTCATTTGTTATAGTTTTAGTGTTTATGGGGGGATTTGGAGATGGCAGCGTACTTAGTGCTTTAGCATTTTTAGGTAAAGTTGCATTTTTCTTTTTCTTCTTCTTATGGACAAGAGCGGCATGGCCTGATGTTAGGCCCGATCAGCTTATGTGGTTATGCTGGAAGGTATTGATGCCGTTAGCTGTCATTAATATCGTAATTACCGGCTTTGTAGTTATGTTTTAAGGGGGTATTATGAGTATAGAACAATTTAAAAATAGAAATATATCTGATGACTATTATTTAGTAGATATAGATGATTATCCAACTACTAATCTTGGTAAGTTTACAAGAGCTATTAAGCGTACATTTAAAGCAGAACTTCTGGTAGGTTTATGGGTCGTAATGCGAGAAATGCTTAAATTTAATATCCATACGGTACAGTATCCAAAAGAAAAACTACCAATCGGACCTCGTTATCGTGCGGTTCATGAGATGAAGAGGCTGTGGGAATCGGGAACAGAGCGTTGTATCGGATGTGGTTTGTGTGAAAAAATATGTATTTCTGATTGTATTCGCATGGATACGAAAATTGACGAAGAATCTCGAAAAGAGGTTAGCGAGTACAGTATTAATCTTGGCAGATGTATATTTTGTGGATACTGTGCTGAGGTTTGTCCGGAATTAGCTATTACTCATGGCGGGAGATATGAAAATGCATCTGAACAAAGGGCACACTTTATCATGTATGATGATATGTTGACTCCTATGGATATGCTAAAAGCAGGAGCACAAAAAGAATTTGAAGGCTTTGGTGCAATTACCCCACATGAAGATGAGAGTGTTAAAAAAACACCTCTGTCTTATTAAGGAGAGATTATGTTTGAAGCGATAGCATTTTATATATTTTCAATTTTGACTATTATCATGTTTTATATTACGATATCTACTAAGCAGCCGTTATACGCATTAACTTCGCTAGGCGCTGGGATGATACTTATATCGGGATTCTTTTTTATGTTGGGGGCCGACTTTTTGGGTGTGGTTCAGATTATTGTATATACGGGTGCCATTATGGCTTTGTATGCTTTTGGTATGATGTTTTTTAATACAACTAAAGAGATTCAAGAGCCACGGCATGATTCTGGTGCTGTTGTGACATTATCTACTGTTGCTGCTATACTTGTGATTATGATTTTTGTAGGGCCAATTATAGGAGATAAAATGGTATCTTTATACCCACCTCTGCAAGGTGCTACAAATACCCAGTCTATAGGAATGGTATTGTTTACTAAGTATCTAGTGCCGTTTGAACTTGCCGCCATAATGCTTTTAGTTGCCATGGTTGCCGGCATAGTGCTTGCGGGTAAAAAAATGGATAGGTCACTTACGTTGATGACAGAAGAAGAGATTGCTATGGAACAAGAAGCTAAAAACAAGGTGTTAGTATGATGAGCATTGGGTTGGGGCACTATTTAATTTTATCTATTATTTTATTTGCCATAGGTTTGGTGGGGGTTATGAGGAGAAAAAATCTATTACTGCTTTTTTTCTCTACAGAAATTTTATTAAATTCGGTAAATATTGGCTTTGTGGCAATATCGCATTTTCATCATGATCTTACAGGTCAGATGTTTGCTCTATTTATTATAGCTGTTGCTGCTTCAGAAGTTGCAGTTGGATTAGGATTATTGATTGTTTGGTATAAAAGACAAAATAATATTAATCTTGATCAGATGAATTCGATGAAGGGGTAATTATGGAATTTTATTTATATGTAGCATTGTTTGCGCCACTTGTCGGATCTTTGTTTTCAGCTTTGTTTACAGCCAAAAAGGCCAATAAGATCACTGGGTATGTTGCGTCATTTTTGTTATTTGTTTCATTTGTGGCAAGTGGCATATTACTTTATGATGTTTGGCACGGTGGAAGCGTTCATGTTCATCTTATGACTTGGATTAATACGGGAGGGCTATATATCCCGTTTGGGTTTATTGTTGATAATATTTCTGTTACTATGATGATGGTGGTAACAACCGTTTCAATGCTCGTTCATATTTATTCAATCGGCTATATGGATCATGACGAAGGATTTAATAGATTTTTTTCATACCTCTCAGCGTTTGTTTTTTCAATGATGATATTGGTTATGAGTGATAATTTTGCCGGTTTGTTTATAGGTTGGGAAGGTGTCGGTCTTTGTTCGTGGTTACTAATAGGATTTTGGTATCATAAGGAGAGTGCAAGTTGGGCGGCAAATGAAGCTTTTATAATGAATAGAATAGCTGATGTTGGAATGCTGATAGGCATTTTTATGATTTACTATACTACAGGGTCACTTCAGTATGATAAAGTTTTTGCCGCATTGCCATCAGCTAGCCCTTATGTCGTTACTTTGATAGGTTCGCTTTTATTTATAGGAGCTATGGGTAAATCTGCACAGTTTCCGCTTCATACATGGTTAGCCGACGCTATGGAGGGTCCAACCCCGGTATCTGCATTGATACATGCAGCGACAATGGTTACAGCAGGAGTATTTTTAATTATAAGATCGCATGCTCTTTATCAGATGATTCCAAATGTAGGGGAATTTATAGCTAGTCTTGGTGCATTTGTTGCAATTTTTGCAGCTTCAATGGCGCTTGTTAATCGTGATATTAAGCGCATTGTTGCATATTCCACCCTCTCACAGCTTGGATATATGTTTGTTGCAGCTGGTTTGGGGGCATACTGGATAGCGTTGTTTCATTTGGTGGCTCACGCATTTTTTAAATCTCTTTTATTTTTAGGTGCGGGAAATGTTATGCATGCCATGGATGATGAACTGGATCCCTTTAAAATGGGTGGTCTTGGCAAAAAGATGAAATGGACGCTCATTTTAATGGTCATTGCTTCCATGGCATTAGCCGGATTAGTACCATTTGCAGGTTTCTTTTCAAAAGATCCAATCATAGAAGCAAGTTTTGTCAGTCATCATTATATTATTTATGCGACGATATGGATAACTGCGGGACTCACTGCATTTTATTCATTTAGAATGATTGGGCTTGTATTTTTTGGAGAAGAGAGATATAAAATATTTGGTTTTCATCCACATGAGGCATATAGATTTATGTTGCTTGCTATGGCACCGCTTGGTATTTTATCTATTATAATTGGCTTTTTTAGAACTCCCTTTTATAATTTTATTACTAATATACTACCGTCAACTATCTATGAGGTTCATCCCGAAGCTTTGGCCTGGGGTATGAATATAGCAACTCAGGCTCTTGTTGTTTTGTTTATCTGGTATCCATGGCAAAAATATGCAAAATTCAAGGGAGCAGACAAAGTGTTTGAACAGCATTTTATTTATAAGCTACTGTTTAACCAATATTATATACCAAATTTTTATAACAAATGCATCGTTGTTCCTTATACAAGAGTATCAAACTTCTTTTGGATGAGCATTGATTTAAAAATTGTTGATGCAACAGTTGACTTAATCGCAAATACACTATATAAAACCGGTAAAAAAACAAGATATGTTCAAGATGGCAATTTGTCTTCTATGTTGAAGTGGATGGTCTTTGGTCTGGTCTTTTTACTGTTGATGGCGGTTGCCTATGGGTTAGCATTTGAATATCCATCAAAAATAGCCGAAATCTTACTTAACTTAGGGGTACATTAATGCAAGATTATATATTATCTATTGTTATATTTTTTCCGGCAGTAGCAGCTATTTTCGGATTTATTATCAATAAAAACAGCATGAGGGCTTATGGTGTAGCAGTTGGTGTTATTGAGTTTATTTTATCTCTTGATCTATGGTGGATATATAATCCGAATATAGCCGGGTTTCAGCTAATTGAAAAGATTCCCGTAATTGCGAGTTTTGGTATAAATTATCAAGTTGGGATGAATGGTATTTCACTATTTATTGTGATTATGGCGTCATTTTTTACTATGATTGGTATAGCTTCATTGACTCCTACCAAAAATATCAAGAATATGATTATAACATTACTGCTTTTACAAATGACTATGGCTGGTGTATTTTTGGCTCTTGATGCAATGCTGTTTTATGCTTTTTGGGAATTTTCGTTAGTGCCTATGCTGTATATTATTGGTGCATGGGGTGGACCTTTACGAATATATGCTTCAGTAAAATTCTTTTTATACACGTTTACCGGGTCTTTGATTATGCTGGTAGGTTTGCTTTTTATGGCATATTTTTACTATCAAACAACTGGAGTATGGAGTTTTTCTATACCTGATTGGTACAATCTTGTGCTGCCACTTAATTACCAGATTTGGCTTTTTATAGCATTTTTTATAGGCTTTGCCGTCAAAGTACCAATGTTTCCGTTTCATACTTGGCTTCCTTATGCCCACGGTCAAGCACCAACGATAGGCTCTGTTATTCTAGCTGCTATTTTACTCAAGATGGGTACATACGCTTTTATTCTATTTTCATTGCCGATGTTCCCTGATGCATCGAAATATTTTGTTTATCCAATAGCGATATTATCATTAATTATGATTATATATACTGCTATGGTTGCGTATGCTCAAAAGGATTTGAAACAGGTTGTTGCATATAGTTCAATATCGCATATGGGGATTATTATTCTTGGTATTTTTTCATTAAATATCATAGGTATTTCAGGCTCTGTTTTTCTGATGATAGCTCATGGTATTGTTTCGGGCGCATTGTTTTTACTAGTCGGTGTAATTTATGACAGACGACATACAAAAATGATGAATGAATTTGGTGGTTTGGCTCACGTTATGCCAAGGTATGCTACTATTTTTGGTATTATAATGATGGCATCTGTCGGAATGCCACTAACTATTAACTTCATAGGAGAGTTTTTAAGTTTACTTGGATTTTTTAAAGAATCGCATACTTTGGCTATCATAGCTGTTTTTGCGATAGTAGTAGGAGCTATTTATATGCTTACGTCATATAAAAAAGTCTTTTTTGGTAATATAACAAATGAGGCGAATAGACACTTGCCAGATATTAATGCTAGAGAATTATTAGCATTAATACCTCTTGTTATTATAGCTATATGGTTGGGTGTTTATCCAAATCCAATATTAAGACCTATAACAAAAAGCGTGACACATATTGTAGAGATAATGCATGATAAAGAAGCGCAAGCCGGCAGATTGTCACTTGTTAGTAACCCTGAGAAATTAGCACTTGCAAGTCAAGCAACAAGGGAGGTAAGATAATGTTAGCCCCAATTTCCTTTTCTATGCAGTCCCTAAATATTGAAACTATTGCACCTATTTTAGTAACGATTGCAGGCGGATTGTTTATTTTGATTATGGATTTATTTAAAAAAGATCTAAATAAATCGCTCTATGTAGTTATTAGTTTATTGTTTTTATTGATGTCGTTTGGGTTTTTAATTGATTTATCAGTTTTCTTTGCTGCAAACGGAACTTTTACCGGATTTTTCAATTTAGTAGTTGTTGACGGTATTTCATTAATTTCACAGTTTATTATTGTCGGGGCATCTATGTTATTTGTGCCGTTGGCATTATCATCTAAAAGATTTCACGAGTTTTCATATCCTGAATTTTTCGCACTATTTTTGTTTATGATTGCAGGATTCCAGATCATGGTATCAACTGATAATCTCATTTTAATCTTCTTGGGACTAGAGTCTGCTTCGTTGGCCCTTTATACTCTCATCGCACTGCATAATCGTAGTAAATCCTTTGAGGCCGCAGTGAAATATTTTACTATGGGTGCATTAGCCGCAGGATTGTATGTTTTTGGAGCTATGGTTTTGTATGCGATTACGGGATCTGTAGAGATACATCAAATTGCTTCAATTTTAGTTGCCAACCATTATATTAATTTAGCCTATGTTTTAATAGGTATAGTATTTTTATTTGCGGCGTTAGCATTTAAAGTAGCTATTATACCATTTCATACTTGGGCACCGGATGTTTATGAGGGGGCAAGCGCATCAATGGCGGGGTATATGTCTATTGTGCCTAAAATTGCCGGCTTTGTAGTCATGATGCGGCTATTTGAGTTTTTAGTCCACAGTGGCCTGCCGTGGATTGAGGTGATATTATACGCCAGCGTAGTTATCACTATGACCGCCTCAAATATTTGGGCTCTTGTTCAAACAGACGTTAAGAGAATGTTAGCTTATAGCTCTATATCTCACGCAGGATTTGTGCTTTCAGCTATATTAATTGGCACAACACAAGCAAATACAGCCTTGTTTTTATATTGGATTTTATTTACTTTTACAAACCTAGGCGCATTTAGTATGCTATGGATTTCACGTCAAAAAAATCTTGATAAATGGAAGAGTTCAGATCACCCTTATGAAAAATTTTCAGGAATGATACATACTTCACCTGTGGCAGCCGTTATTATGGGAATATTTATGCTTAGCTTAGCTGGTGTTCCTCCATTTGCGCTTTTTTGGGGTAAAATGTATATGATATCCTCAGCTGTTACCTCGGGTTTTACCGTTTTAGCTGTTATCATGGTCTTAAACTCCGCAATAGCTGCATTTTATTATTTGAAATTAATTGTTTATATGTTTATGAAAGAACCGGTATCTAATGTGCATGGTAGAATTTATACAATGAATACCTCTAAGGCTTTATCGACTGTTATAGGGGTTGCTGCGATTGTTACAATATTTGCAATTATTGTGATAAATCCGTTACTAGAAATCATTACATCATTTGTATATAATAGTGGATTTTAATCATTAAGCAATCAAGAGGATGAGATGTTTAAATATATCCTATTGATTGCATGTTCTTTGCAGCTGTATGCTCTGCAGTTAAGAGTTGATACCGCAATACAGCATTCTGAGTTTTACAGCATATTGTATCTTAGTAGCAGCCAGCCTTTTATATGCGAAAAAAGAGATGTAAACTCAACAGCACCATTGAGTATAATTTGTGCCTTTACCAAGAAACCGCATCATATTTTTAAAAATCTTTCAAATAATTATTTTAGTATTGCACCTAAAATAAAAGATAATATTTTTTTCATCATCATTAAACCAAAATATAAGATGTTCATGCGCTCCATGCCCTTTGATCTTATCTTGAATCAAACCGTATTTCAAACAAATATAAAAATAGCAAGACGGTGGATGATTATAGGATATAAAAACAGCCTGCCTCTTATAAACGAAAAGTCACATAATGGCCTAAACTTCCCTATTACATTTTCAAATATGAAACTTGCATATGTGGGTGGATTGGATTTAAGCGGTAAGCCTATACATATTAAGCAGTTAAAAAATATTAAATACTATATCTCCATAAAACAAGCGTATAAAGATGGACAATATACTAAAACTTTGTCTTTGATAGACGAGGCTTTGCGACAATATCCGTATTCAATGTTTAATAGCTTATATATGTATGATAAAATCAAAATTTTATACAAAATGGCTGATTATCATAAACTGCTTGTTTCATCCGAACAATTCTTGAGAAAATATTCGGGTAATGCACATACGGCTGACATTTTACTTTTAACAGCTGATAGTAATGAGGCACTAAAGCATACGACTGAAGCAAAATATTTTTACAATAGGCTTTTAACCGAACATAAAAATTCGAAGTTTGCAAAGCTGGCATTAATTAAAATAGGAGATATGTTATTATCACACCATAAAAAACAGCAGGCTGTCGATAAGTATATCGAAGCTCTTGACAGGGCTAAAGACATTAATGTGGCATCTCTTGCAGCTTATAAGATAGCGCTTTTTAGCCTAAAGAATAAAATGTTAAACGATGGAATTAAATATATCAATAAGGTATTAAATGCAAATCCATCTTTTTTTGCCAAAGAACCTAAAAAAGCACTTAATATATCGCAGGTTTTAGCAGGATATAAAAATTACAAGCTTGCATTGAAAATTACGGATATAGCTCTTGATACCTTAAAGCCATCGAATAAATTTTATTCATCATTGTTAAAAAATAAAGGTATATGGTTGGCAAATACAAAAAATAAGAGTGAGGCGGTAAAAGTTTTTAACAGATACATTAAAGAATTTCCAAATTCGAAGTATATAGATACTGTAAAAGAAGCCAAATATGCCCTTTTTTTTAATAATAGAGCATTAGATACAGCACAAAAATTAAGACATTATGATTATCTTATTAAAATGTACAAAGGTAAGAGTATTGCCAAAAAAGCATTAGAGAAAAAAGTACAACTTTTATATAAAACCAAGCAATATTTACAAATATTATCACTTAATATAAAAGGCTTTGATGATATCATGCTAAAAAGCGCACAGAACCTAATGCAAGAGATGGTAATCAAACATCATTGCTATAAAGCCGTAGAGATATATAAGAGATACAAGCTTGTAGCTAAATACCCATTAGCAGATAATATGTATCAATGCGCTATGCAGACGCTTAGTTATAAAACAGCTCATAAAATTGCGAAGCAGTTTGTATCCTCGAAAGATATTTCAAAGCGTATTAAATGGATGTATTATGATGCTTTGAGCTTGTATCACCTTAAACATTATCATAAAGTATTGCAAATAGGAGATGATTTAAGTATTTTGCTCCAAAATAATACGAAATCGCCATACGATAAGATTTACAGGGTTATGTTTGATTCATACGCCAAACTGCATAACCATGAAAAAATGTTATCTTCTATGCAAAAAATTATAAATATATTTTCAATACGATTTAAGGACATTTCAAGATATATAAAGCTGGTCCGCCTAGGTGTGAGTTTAAAAGATAATAATATTATTATTACTTATGGGAAATATGTGTATAAGCTTCAAAACAGATACAAAACATATCCATACAGCCCTTATATAGAATTTACATTGGCTCAAGCATATAGCAATATTCATCATGTGTCAAAGGCTATCAAGATACTACTGTCACTAAAGTCGCTAGCACCTCTTCAAAAATCAAGACAACAATATCTTCTTGGTACACTTTTTGAGAAAAAATGGAAAAATCAAAAAGCAATAGATGCATTCAAGGCATCTATTAAAGCCGATAAGTCTTCACCTTGGGCACAACTCTCAAAGGATGCTATTAATCTTTTGTAAAAAGCAGTTGTCTGAGCTGTTTTAGCGAAGCCGTTACCGAATTTTTAAATTGTGTTTTATTAAAAACCTGTTGTCGTTTTGCAAGTTGACGAGTGTGTAAATTGATCTCTTGAGCTAACTGTTCTTTTGTTAATAGCCCGTCAAGATATTGCAGGGTTTCAATAATGCCTATAGCCTTCATGCTGCCGTATGAGCGGAAATATTTTTGTTCTAAAGCGGCAACTTCATCAATCAAGCCTTTTGTTATCATCATATTTGTTCTGTCATGTATTCTTTGAATTAGATCATCTTTTTGCACGGCTATATTGTAAATTGGTAATTCTTTAATGACTGGGTGAGGCGGATGCATGCTAAACCATTGTGAGGGTGTATAAGAAGAGGCCTTATAAATTAAAAGCATCTTCTGTATTCTATATTTGTCATTTGGTTTGATATTTTGCATATATTTAGGATCTATATGTTGTAACAACTCATAGCAATCATTTACATGTAACAGCATCTTATCCACATCCTGTTGAACCTGCTTAGTTATTGTAGGCAGTGGCGATAAGCCATTTAGCATAGAGCTTAGATAAAATGAGCTTCCCCCGACTATTATAAGATTCTTATCTAATATTTTCGCCTGATTTAATGCCTGTTGGTATATTTTTGCAAAGGTATAGGCATTAAAAGTATCATTTGGATATATTTCATCTATACCAAAGTGCTTAATCTTTTTCAAATCCTGCCTAGAGGGCTTTGCAGATGCAATATCAATTTCTTTATATATGCTAAGTGAGTCAAGAGATAATATATATGCGTTTGTTTGTTGGGCTAATTCAAGCGCTAAATCACTTTTTCCAGAAGCAGTAGGTCCGATAATAGCTATTTGTTTCATGTATAAAATTATATCAGCTTTATTTTGGTAAAATGCTGTATAACAAAGTTTTAGAAAAAAAGGCTGGCATTTGCAAAAATATATAGATAAACTAAGTGACTTTAATGAATTAGTCATGTTTAAGCACTCTATTTTTTCTATGCCGTTTATTTTTATATCCATGATTGTAGCAGCTAACGGTTGGTTTGGATTTAAACTTTTAGTATTGGGAGTTTTAGCAGCTCTTAGTGCGCGTAATTTTGCTATGGGGTTTAACAGATGGACGGACAGAAAATATGATATCTTAAACCCTCGCACGGCTTCTAGACCAAGTGTTGATGGAAGATTGGATAGCAAATCAATTGCTGTTTTTGTTATAATTAACGCAGTTGTCTTTATAGCAACTGCTTATTTGATTAATATACTTGCCTTTTGGCTTTCGTTTCCGATTTTATTGATTTTAGCCAGCTACTCTTTTTTTAAACGGTTTAGCGAAATGGCGCATATTATTCTTGGTTTGTCGCTGGCTCTTGCACCGATTGCCGGAGTTGTAGCAGTGCAAGGGCGTATCACATTATGGTCTGTTTTTCTTAGTGTTGGTGTTATGTTTTGGGTTGCGGGATTTGATCTTCTTTATTCTTTACAAGATATAGATTTTGATAAAGAAAACAACCTTTATTCTATACCATCGCGATATGGAACTAAAACAACACTCACTCTGTCTGCTTTATTTCATGTGCTGACGATTATTTTTTGGGGAGTGTTTGTATTGTTTGCACATTTGCATTTTTTTGGATATATGGCTATTTGCATTAGTGCTTTGATGCTTTTATATGAGCATTATCTAGTAAGAAAAGATTTTACAAAAATAGACAGAGTTTTTTTTACTGTTAATGGCTACTTGGGTATTATATTTTTAATTTTTATTATTTTAGATAAGGTTATTGTGATATGAGTATATATTTGATAGATGCCCCTATAGCTATATCGTATGGGCTGCAAGATGAAAATATGGACGACTATACACGTGAATATCATCAACTAGGGCAGGCGGATGACGGTGAATTATCAAAATGGCTACAGTCTATAAAATCAAAAGGTGAGGCAAATGACAGTGATCCGGTTTTGTTAAATTTGATGATTGAATTACATAGAAAAATAGATAATCTGGAAAAAATGATGAAACAGGAGGAGCCAAAGAGGGTCTCTTTACCTTTTTATGGAGATATCAGCAGGATTGGATTTGAACATTTTGAATTTTTAACCACTGAACTTGAGCCGGAAAAGTTATACTATGGCCGTCTTGATATGCCTACATATCCAAAGCGTGATGTAGGCATTTTTTTTGAAGCCGTTACACCTTTGTTGGCAAAAATTATTAAGATACATGACAAAGATCAAAGAGCATGGAATCTTTATGTTAGATCCAGAGAGCGCGTTTTAATTCGAGAATCAAAAGAGGCAAAATCTTAATGACTTTAGATTATATGCTAATTGCAATTGGTGTTGCTGTGATTTATATTGTGTATTATATCTTCTCTAAAGATATTGATACAAATAAAAATCTTAGAGCAATAGCTTCTGCGGTCGAAGATGCAAACAGGCAGATATATATGCTTGAAAAAAAAATATTTAATATAGAGAAAAAGCTAAACGGCGAGAAAGAAAGAGAGATGAATGATGAAGAGATTTATCAAGAAATCGAGCGAAGCGTTTATGATATTGTCAATCCTATTTCTTTACATGTAAACACTCTAAGTCAGGATCTATCTGATTTAGCGACAGTTGTAGATACCAGACTGATAAATTTAGAGGGTGGAATAAAGCAGATATCTATGCCATCATCTGTACATGGAAATGATGACAATAAAATTATCTCTTTATTTAAAAATGGACGCGAAATTGACGCGATTTGCAAAGAGCTTCATCTATCAAAAACTGAAGTTGAATTTGTATTGAAAATTAATAAATTACGATAGAAATATATATGGCTGATAAAAAACTCTTTCTTTTGACTACAATACTCATTACAATTTCTATGATAATGTCATATTCTCTTACAACCTATACTGTGTTGTTTTATGATGTTAATCAATTTCATTTTGCCATTAGACAATTTATTTATGGCGTTGTTTCAATTATCTTGATGTGGTCGTTGGCGCAATTAAATCCCGACATATGGCTGCCTAGGCTTGGATTTACTCTGCTTACCGTATCTATGATATTAATGATAGTTATGCCATTTTTACCGTCAAGTTTGGTTTTTGCCGTCGGTGGGGCAAAGAGATGGATTAAGCTAGGTCCTATATCATTGGCTCCTGTAGAATTTTTTAAATTAGGCTTTGTTTATTTTCTAGCCTGGAGTTTTTCTCGAAAACTTGGTTACCATGGCAATATAGGTTTAAAAAAAGAGTTTATGCGTTTTTTGCCTTATGGAGTTTTGTTTGTAATAATTATGTTTATTATTGCTTTTGTTCAAAATGATCTAGGACAGGTTATAGTGCTTGGTGTTACGCTGCTAGTTATGCTGATGCTAGCTGGAAGTAGTTTTAAATTTTTCAGTACACTGTTTTTAGGGACTCTTGGCTTGTTTGTATTTTTTATACTAACCTCTGCGCATAGAATAGCGCGGGTTATGTCGTGGTGGTCGGGTGCACAAAATTTTATACTTGCGTTTTTTCCATCTTCCATATCGTCTCATTTGAGAGTGGCCGCAGTTGCCCAGCCGTATCAAATCGGTAATTCGCTAGATGCGATCCATCATGGAGGAATATTTGGTGTAGGGCTTGGCAACGGATCTTTTAAGCTTGGATTTTTAAGTCAGGTTCAAACTGATTTTGTATTAGCTGGCATAGCAGAAGAGTTAGGATTTATCGGTATAATAGTTATTGTATTTATATTTGTGTTACTGATACAGCGTATTTTTAAAATTGCAAACCGCTCTGCTAGTACTGTTAATTATCTTTTTAGCATAGGTGTAGGCATGATGCTTGTAATGGCTTATTTGATTAACGCATATGGCATAAGCGGATTAACGCCGATTAAAGGAATTTCAGTTCCTTTTATGAGTTATGGCGGGTCTAGTATGATTGCTGAGAGTATGGCAATTGGAATGGTTTTAATGGCCTCTAAGCGTGCTAATATGGGGATGAAAAAAGATAAAGAGAGTAAATAAGGATTTATCGTGAAATTTTGTATCACAGGCGGAGGTACCGGCGGTCATTTAAATATAGCAAAAGTATTGGGCAAAGTTGCTGTTAAAATGGGACATGATGTGATTTTTATAGGTTCTACTAGCGGACAAGATGAGATGTGGTTTAAAGATGACAAGATGTTTAGTGCAGTTTATTTTTTAAATACTTCCGGTGTGGTCAATCAAAATACAGTAGGAAAGCTTAAAGCCATAGTTAAAATTTTACGCGCCATTATACAGTCAAGAAAAATTTTAAAAGAGAACAACATTCAAGCAGTGATCAGTGTCGGAGGGTTCTCAGCTGCCGCTGCCTCTTTGGCCTCTTTTACCGTAGGTACACCACTTTTTATTCATGAACAAAATGCTGTAGCAGGCAGATTAAATGCACTGCTTAGACCTTATGCGAAGCTTTTTATAAGTTCTTATGAAAGTACTGATTTGTTACAGGGATATCCTGTGGATGAAAAGTTTTTTGATTTAGCAAGAGTAAGATATAAAGTCAAAACAGTTATTTTTTTAGGAGGCTCTCAAGGTGCTATGGCTATAAACGACTTAGCTTTACATGTAGCTAAAGAGTTATATAGCAGAGGTATAAATATCATTCATCAATGCGGAACAAAGCATTATAAAGATATTAAAACAGCTTATGAAAATCTTGGCATTAAAGTTGAGCTTTATCCGTTTTGTCAAGATTTGGCATCTTTGGTGTCAAATGCCGATTTAGCCATCAGCCGTGCGGGAGCTAGCACCTTGTGGGAACTTTGCGCAAACGGCTTGCCCGCACTTTTTGTTCCATATCCTTATGCTGCATCAAATCATCAGTATTATAATGCAAAGTTTATAGTTGATGGAGAGATGGGTTGGTGCGTGCAAGAGGATGAAAATCTGCAAAAAAAATTGTTGGACATACTAGATGCTTCTTTGCAGAGAAAAAGTAAAAAACTGATGCAGCATTCAAATAAAAATACAGCTGCACAGATGCTAGAGTTATTTGAAAAAACATACTATAATTCTACAAAAAAAGGATAATTATGCTAGAAATAGGACAACAAGCACCCGAGTTTTGCCTACCCAATCAAGACAATGTTGAGATATGTCTAAGAGATCTGCTCGGTACATGGATAGTGCTGTATTTCTACCCAAAAGATAATACGCCCGGTTGCACGACTGAAGCATGTGATTTTACCGCTTCAAAAGATGATTTTAGCGATTTGAATGCGATAATTTTGGGAGTTAGTGCTGATACTGCCGCAAAACATCAGGATTTTATAGCCAAGCACAGTCTGAGTATCACACTTTTAAGTGATGAATCAACACAAATGATGCAAGATTATGGTGCATGGAAGCTGAAGAAAAATTATGGAAAAGAATATATGGGCATAGTAAGAACAACATATATCATAGCTCCCGATGGTAGGGTTGCAGCTTCATGGAGCAATGTAAAAGTGCGAACAAAACGCACAAAAAACGGAGTCGTAACACAACGCTTACACACAGACTTAGTAAAAGAAAAGCTTCTAGAATTGCAAAAAGAGAAGCGATAGATATATTGTTTGTAGGTAATTTAAGCTTTTTGATTGTATAATTTCACGATTTTCTAAAGGATTTTGGAAAAACAAACAAGTGTCTGCCAAAAAGTCAGTGCATCCTTTTTGAAAAAATAAGAAGTGATGTCCGGCGATGCTAAAGCAAACTGACCAAATTAAGACATAATAATGTAAAGTGGATATTTTCAGCGATTACTTTAGCGAGGCTAGAGTCTATTTGGTTGTATATATTAATTTATGGATTATGATGTCTATACAAGGATTTGATTTATGGTAACTATGAAAGATTTATTGGAATGTGGCGTCCACTTTGGACATCAGACTCGTCGTTGGAATCCAAAGATGAAAAAGTATATTTTCGGAGTTCGTAAAAATATATATATTATTGATCTGCAAAAGACTTTGCGTTATTTTCGCGAAACATACAAAATTATTGTAAATGTAGCTGCAGAGGGCAAAACAATATTATTTGTAGGTACAAAAAAACAAGCAAGCAACTCAGTAAAAGAAGCAGCGATTAAATGCAATATGCCTTATGTTGCAAATAGATGGCTGGGCGGTATGCTTACAAATTTTAATACGATTCAAAAAAGTATTAGAAAGCTTGAAGCAATTGAGCAGATGGAAGAAAATGGCCAAATGAATCTTTTGACCAAAAAAGAGGCGCTGATGCTGTCTCGTCAAAAGGAAAAACTATCATCATATTTTAGTGGTGTACGAAACATGACAACTCTTCCTGATATGCTATTTGTAATTGATGCCGCAAAAGAGCATATAGCTGTTTTAGAAGCACGTTGCTTAAATATTCCGGTTGTTGCACCGTTAGATACCAACTGTGACCCGGACTTGATAACATATCCTATACCGGGAAATGATGATGCTATACGCTCTATTCAACTTTTTTGTCGCGAGATGGCAGATGCTATTAACGAAGGAAAAGCACTAGCAGATAATCAATCGGCTGAAGATATAGAAATGGTAGAAGAAGTTGAAGAAAAGATCGAAGAGATAGAGGCAAAGGAGGTATAATTATGGCAGTAACAGCAGCAGATGTTAAAAAATTACGTCAAGCTACAGATGCGCCGATGATGGACTGTAAAAAGGCATTGACTGAATGTAATAATGATTTTGACAAAGCGGTAGAGTTTCTTCGTGAAAGAGGTGTTTCAAAATCTGCTAAAAAGGCAGATAGAATAGCAGCTGAAGGTTCTATAGGCTTGAAGATTTCAGTAGATAACAAAAGAGCTACACTAGTAGAAGTAAATTCAGA
>WFMO01000117.1 GCA_015489055.1 Helicobacteraceae bacterium
AACTAGCAGAGAGAACACAAAAATCACTTACTGAAATTACAGGAACCATTAACCTTGTCATGCAGTCTATTGGCGACTCCAGTACTCAAATGCAAAAAAATACAGTTCAAGTGAGTGCAGCATCACAAAAAGCCGATGAAGTAAATAAGCAGATAGAGAGTGTAACAAATACACTTCAAGAAGCGGCAAATGCGAGCCAAGAGTCAGCTAGAAGCTCAAACGTGATCGCAAATGAGATGCAAGAGGTTATAAATAACATGAACAGTGTAACTAATATCTCTACAGAAAATGCACGAAGTGTCGAAGAGATAGCAGGCGCAGCAGAACACCTGAGCAAACTTACAGAAGAGCTTAATCATACACTTGAACTCTTTAAAGCCTAAACTTGCTCTCATAGGCTCATCTACAGGAGGGCCTGGGTTGCTTGAACAGATAATTACCTCTTTTACTAAAAGAGTAAACGGCAGTATTATCATCGCTCAACATATGGACAGTCTTTTACTGGAGTCTTTTGCCAGACGCCTTAATCGCATCAATAAAATAACAGAAGTAGTATTTTGCAGTGATTCTCAAATCGACATAAAAACAAATACTATTTATTTGCTTAACGATACAGCAAAATTGAAAGAGTCGATGCAACTTCAAAGGGTTGAAAATTTCAGTGGAATTTATCACCCAACGATTGATGAACTTTTTTTCTCTGCTGCAAAACTTAAAAAATATGTAATTCATGCGTATTTGCTCAGTGGCATTGGTGCAGATGGAGCAAGAGGTTTAAAGGCACTTAAAGATGCAGGACATTACTGCGCGGCACAAGATGAAGAAACATCCATAGTATATGGTATGCCCAAAAGTGCTAAAGAGATACAAGCTGTTTCGGCTGTACTCTCAATAGATGAAATCATAAAGGATATAAATGTTTTCTTGGCTTAAAAAACACAAGATACCGCAAACTCCTCTGAGAAAAACAGTCCCAAAAACACTTCATTTTGATGACATGGAAGCTAAAACACTCTTAGAAGATATAAAGCAAGAGTTTGGACTTGATTATGAAAAACAGAAATATACAACACTGCGCAAGATTGAACGTTTTGCCATAAAAAATGAGATAGCCACCTTTAAAGAGCTTGAGAATAGTATAAAAACCTCAAAAGAACTCAAAAAACAGTTACTTAATATGCTTACCGTCGGAGAGACCTACTTCTACCGTGAACTCGGGCACTTAAAGATTTTAGCCAAATATACACAAAGTCACAATATAAAAAACATTCTTTGTGCGCCAAGTTCTAGTGGTGAGGAGGTTTACTCGATTTTGATCTATCTTAAAGAGGCAGGCAAGCAAGAAGTTAAAGTCACAGGCATAGACCTAAATAGTGATGTAATAGCTGCCGCACAAAAAGGGTGCTACTCTGAGCGTTCGCTCTCACTCTTGCCAACTGAACTGCGTTTAAAATACTTCATAAAAGATAAAGAGCACTACTGTATAGATGCGAGCTTTAAACATGTGGCAAATTTTTACCATCAAAATATCTTCGATGACTCATTTTTACAACTTGGAGATTTTGAGGTTATTTTTTGTAGAAATATGCTCATATATTTTAATGACGCACAGAAGAAAAAAGCACTTGCCAACATACACGCCATCTTGCCCAGCGGTGGCATACTTTTCACAGGTCATGCCGACATCTCTTTTGTGCCTGATGGATTTAGTAAAGAAATTTCAGATTGTGGAAGTTATTTGATTAAGAAATAGCATTACAAAAAATCAATTTAAGTTAATTTAAAAAAAAGGAGGGGCATAATTAAAAAATGCCTCCTTGAAAAGGTTTTTTATGAAAGTAGCAACTTATTTATATAAAGATAAAGAGTGGAATGAAGGGTTTGATACCTCTTTAGATTCTGCAAACACTCTAATTTTAATTTTTGCATCATTGGAAGAAGAAGAAGTAAAAGAGGAGCTTTTAAATATCGCTAAGCTCTTTCCTTTGTCTATCATCTCTGGTGCATCTACAAGTGGAGAGATATTTGATGATGAAGTTTATGATGATACCATTGTTGTTTCTATCGCAAAATTTCAATTTACGTCACTTACAACTCTTACATG
>WFMO01000118.1 GCA_015489055.1 Helicobacteraceae bacterium
CTTACCATAGCCGGCCAAGGACGCGTAACGCACATAAAACCTTTTTCTTCTGCCGGAACTCTCTCTCCTGCGTCATCTAGAATCTCAGCCATAATACCAGGCAGGGCAAATGTAGCACATCCCGGTTTAATCGGAGTAGCACCCGGGAGCGGTGAGATGATATGACCACCTGTCTCAGTCTGCCAATATGTATCAACTATAGAACATTTTGAATTTCCTACCATTTCATAATACCACATCCATGCAGATGGATCTATCGGTTCACCTACCGTTCCTAAAACTTTAAGACTTGAGAGATCATATTTTTTCGGTTCATCTTCTCCTACTTTATGCAAAACGCGTATAGCTGTTGGTGCTGTATAGAACTGATTAATTTTATACTCTTCAACCATTTTCCATGCACGTCCGGCATCAGGATAAGTAGGAACACCTTCAAACATTACCGTCGTAGCACCAATAGCAAGCGGCCCATAAACTATGTACGTATGTCCTGTAATCCAACCTATATCCGCTGTGCACCAGTATGTATCATTTTCTTTGACATCAAAAACCCATTCCATCGTCATCTGAGCCCAAAGAATATATCCTGCCTGGTTATGCTGAACTCCCTTTGGTTTACCTGTGGAACCAGAAGTATATAATAAAAACAAAGGATCTTCGGCATCCATGATCTCCGGCTCACAAATAGAGGATTCTTGCTCGATCACTTCATTGTATGAATAATCACGCCCCTCTACCCACTCAATATCTTCATTGTTTCTTTGTATTACTAAAACTTTATCGACGGGCGTAGTGCCGGCTAATGCTTCATCAACAACAGGTTTTAACATGTAAGGCTTGCCTTTACGAAAAGCACCATCTGCCGTGATAACTATTTTTGCATCTGCATCCATAATGCGCTCGCGAAGAGCCTTGCTTGAAAAACCACCAAAAACAACTGAATGTATTGCACCGATCCTAGCACATGCCAACATAGCATAAGCCGATTCTGGTATCATCGGCATATATATAACAACTCTGTCACCTTTTTTAACGTTAAATCTATTTTTGAGTAAATTTGCAAATTTATTGACATTATATGATAGCTGCAGATACGTGATTATCTGTTGATCGCCGCGGTCTCCTTCAAAAATGATGGCAGCTTTATTTTTTCGACTGTTTAAATGCCTATCAACGCACTGCGTTGATACGTTTAATTTTCCACCCTCAAACCACTTTACAAAAGGAAATTTGCTCTCATCCAACACTTTTGTAAAAGGCTGATTCCAATTTAATTTCTCTTTTGCATGCGTACCCCAGAATCCCTCATAATCCTCTTCTGCCCATTCTTGAAGATCATGATATTCACACATATTTTTAATAGCTGCATTACGGCTTAAATCTTTGTTTGGCTTAAAAATCTGTTTTGCGGTATGTTGTATTGACATTGCTTGTGTCCTTATTTTAAAATATTGTAATTAGTGTATTATAACCAAGGCATAATGATTTTTTCTTAAAAAAAGCATTATGCCTAAAATAATGGTTTAGAAATTAATACTCAAATTAAGAATATTTAACTATAATTATACACTTATAAAAAAAGGGGTCGATATATGTCATTTTTAACAAACAAAGAACTTAAAACATACGATTTAACTGCAGATGAATTTGCAAAATTACAATGGGCTAAAATTACTACTGACAAAGGAGTGATTTGGATCAAACTCTATCCTGAAGAAGTTCCAAACACGGTTGCAAATTTTACTCATCTAGCAAATGATGGCTTTTATAATGGTTTAGTTTTTCACCGCGTTATCCCCGGTTTTATGGCACAAGGCGGATGTCCTACAGGTACAGGCACAGGCGGTCCTGGATGGGCCATTGCATGTGAAAGTGATAAGAATAAACATAAGCATATAAAAGGTACTATATCTATGGCACATGCAGGCAAAGATACTGGCGGGAGTCAATTTTTCATCTGCTTTGTTGATTGTCCGCACTTAGATGGTGTACATACCGTTTTTGGAGGTATTGAACCTGGTGATAAAGCAAGCATGGATGTCTTAGATTCCATAAAAATGCAGGATAAAATACAATCTATAGAAATTTTAGAATCAAAATAATTTAGAAAATATGCGCTATTTTTATTCATCATTTGTTTTTATGGCAGGTGGATTAATAGCGGCATATCTTATAGGTGGCATTAAAGCTGTTTATATAGCAGTTTTACTGATAACTCTTGAGGTTTCTCTATCTTTTGACAATGCAATAGTAAATGCAAAAATACTTGGACAGATGGACCTTGTGTGGCAAAAAAGATTTATTGTTTTTGGACTAATAATTGCGGTTTTTGGCATGAGATTGTTATTTCCTCTTTTGATTGTTTATTTTACATCTGACATGGGACTTGCTCAAACTCTTCAAACAGCGCTATATCATCCTACACAATATAAAACTATCTTACATAGTGCCCAGCCTGCTATTTTTGCTTTTGGCGGTGCTTTTTTACTGATGGTATTTCTTGATTTTTTTCTACAAACCAGAGAAGTTCAATGGATAGCTCTTTTGGAAAATTCAAAACTAGTCAAAAAACTCTCAGCCATTACAAATATCAAATTACTTATTGCGGTTATAGTTAGTCTTATGCTTGGATATGTGACTGCCGATTTACACATTGTATTAAATTTTATTTACGGCATCTTGCTTTACAGCATACTAGAAGCGCTAACCAGGTTGCTATCTTTAGATATAATAAAAAATGGACTTATGGGCTTTGTCTATCTTGAAGTTTTGGATGCCAGCTTTAGTTTTGACGGTGTAATCGGTGCATTTGCCATTAGCGGTAATATTTTGATTATAATGCTGGGCCTTGGAATAGGCGCTATGTTTGTGCGCAGCATTACTATATATTTTGTACAGCATAAAACTTTGACAAAATATATATATCTAGAACACGGTGCGCATTACGCCATCGGGATACTCTCTGCTATAATGTTGCTTAAGATTTCTATAAACATAAGCGATACGCTTACGGGGACAATAGGTGTCGGTCTTATAGGTGCGGCTTTTATCCATTCATTACTTAAGAGTAAAAATACATTAAACGAGGTGTAATATTTTAGTACATATATGCTGTTCTGTTGATAGCCATTTTTTTCTTCAAAAACTACAAAACGATTATCCTGATGAGACACTTATCGGTTTTTTTTATGATCCAAATATTCATCCATATTCTGAATACAGACTACGCTATCTCGATGTTGAACGTTCTTGTAAGATGCTGGGTATTAAACTACTTGAGGGTGAATATGATTATCAAAACTGGATGCAAGCCGTCAAAGGTTTGCAAAACGAACCTGAAAAAGGTAAGCGGTGTGAAGTTTGTTTTGATAGACGTTTTGAAGTCAGTGCGCATAAAGCGTTAGAATTGGGTGAGAACAAGATAACGACAACCTTACTTATAAGCCCCTTAAAGTCCCAAGAGCAGCTAAAACGTGTGGGAAATGAGTTTTATAAAAAATATGGGGTTGAATTTATAGCTGTTGATTATCGTGCAAACGGCGGAACACAAGATCAAAGCAGAGTCACAAAAGAGAAACAGCTGTACAGACAAGATTATTGCGGTTGCATATATGGGTTAACCATGCAAAGAGATGCTCAGGGTAAATTAATGGATGAGATGTTTTCTCCTGTGTCCAATACTATCCTGCCGGCTTCTATCGAGCATAGGATTGAAATTTACAAAAATCGTATAAAACTCGAAGATGGCAATCAAGACTATAAAATAGTAAAATATAAATTTTTAAATTACAGACAATTTACATGTAAGCTTATGCAAAGTAAAAACACTTCTGTAACAGCCTACGCCTTGTCATATTCGACACTACCACGTAAAAAAACACAAGGGAGAATCGAGTTTGAAGCAGATGGTATTTCATATTTTAATCGTGATGAAATCAAGTTGATAACATTGGATAAATTTAATACTTTTACATATAAACAATATACATCAGTAAAGGAAATTATTTTTAATCCTCTCACATTTAAGGAAGAGGCTGAAATAAGATATAAAATAACAAATAGCAGATATGATTTAACTCCTATAATAGTTACCGATAAACAGCCAAGCGGCAAACTCACTTTATATCTTGATGCAATAGCATATGAAGATACCATTGAGAAAATAATCGAAATTTAACAAATATTTAGGTAAAATTACCCAATTATTATAAAGGCACATAAAGCATGATGGATATTACAGAAATCCAAGAGATTATTCCGCATCGTTTTCCCTTTTTACTTGTAGATAGAGTAACAGAGGTAACAAGCAATCAAAATCTAATTGGATATAAAAATATAAGCATAAGCGAGCAAGTTTTTCTAGGGCATTTCCCCGGTCATCCTATTTATCCGGGAGTCTTGATTTTAGAGGGACTAGCGCAGGCAGGTGGAATTTTGGCATTTAAAAGTATGGATATGACTAAAGAAGAAGCTGCACAAAAAGTTGTTTATTTTATGAGTATTGATAATGCCAAGTTCAGGTCTCCTGTAAAACCCGGCGATAAATTGGAATATCGTCTAAGTATCATAAAAAACAAGGGTGCAATCTGGTTGCTTGACGGCAAAGCATACGTTGATGATAAGTTAGTGGCTCAAGCTGAACTAAAAGCGATGGTTGTTGATAAATAATGGATAAGATATCCAAACTTGCCATCATCGAAGATGGTGCGATAATAGATAAAAATGTTGAAATTGGTCCATACTGTTTTATATCTCAGGATACAGTTATAGGCGAAGGCACAGTTATAGAGCAAGGAAGTTGCATATATGGCAAAACTTCTCTTGGAAAATTTAATCATGTATTTTCTCATTCTGTTTTGGGCTCAATTCCACAAGATTTAAAATTTTCCGGCGAGGATGTAGAATTGATTATAGGTGATTATAATAAAATTCGTGAATTTACACTATTTAACCCCGGCACAAAAGGCGGCGGCGGCAAGACGATCATCGGAAATCACAATTTGTTTATGGGCTATGTGCATATCGGTCATGATGTGCTTATAGGAAATCACTGCATTTTAGCAAATGCGGCAACATTAGCAGGCCATGTAGAGATGGGTGATTATGTAGTAATCGGCGGGATGACTCCCGTACATCAATTTGTACATATTGGAGATTTTTCGATGATAGCCGGTGCATCCGCACTTGCTCAGGATATTCCGCCATATTGCATGGCTGAAGGAAACAGAGCAAGTTTGAGAGGTTTAAATTTAACAGGACTCAGGCGTCATGTACAAAGGCAAGATATAGATGCACTAAAAACTGCTTACAAAGAATTATTTGAGATGAAAAAACCATTAAAAGATGCTGCAAATGATCTACTAGAATCAAGTGATAATTTTTATGTCCACAACATCTGCAACTTTATTTTAAAAACAAAACGCGGAATTCCGTATGAGAGGAAAAATTAATGGCACATAGAAATTGTAGTTTTTGCGGTGCGCAAGAAAGTGAAAGTAACCCGGTAATAGCGGGACATAACGTATATATATGTAAAAACTGTGTATTTTCGGCTTACAAGATTATGTTTGGAGATGAGCAAGAATCTGATAACACACAAAAATTGGATACCGATACAGTTTTGATAACACCCAAAGAGTTGCATGAATTTTTAAATCAGTATATCATAGGTCAGGATAAAGCAAAAAAACTGCTTAGTGTTGCGGTATATAACCATTATAAACGTATCTTTAAAAAAGATGTTATAAAAGATGATGATACTGAGATAGCAAAATCTAATGTTTTATTAATAGGGCCGACGGGAAGCGGTAAGACGCTTATGGCACAAACAATAGCCAAAATTCTTCATGTGCCAATAGCTATTGCAGACGCAACAAGCTTAACTGAAGCCGGATATGTAGGAGAGGACGTTGAAAATATTTTGACAAGACTTTTACAATCAGCTGACGGTGATATAAAAAAAGCACAGCAAGGTATAGTATTTATAGACGAAGTAGATAAAATATCGCGTATGAGTGAAAATCGTTCAATTACACGAGATGTGTCAGGAGAAGGTGTGCAACAGGCTTTGCTTAAAATTATCGAGGGTTCCATGGTAAACATCCCTCCAAAAGGCGGCAGAAAGCATCCTAATCAAGAGTTCACACAAATTGATACTTCCGGTATTTTATTTATCTGCGGTGGTGCTTTTGACGGCATAGACGACATCCTAAAAAGAAAACAAGGCAAAAATATTTTAGGATTCGGGCATGAGAAAAAGACAAAAGATGAACAAAAATCGACATTAGATGCAGTTGAACCAGAAGACTTGATTCATTATGGGCTTATACCGGAATTAATAGGTCGCCTGCCGATTATTGCGTCACTTCAAGAAATAAGTGAAAATGAGATGGTTGAGATACTTACAAAGCCAAAAAATTCATTAGTGCGTCAATATAAAAAATTATTTGCCATTGATGATGTGCAGCTTTCTTTTGAGGATGATGCATTGCTGGCAATTGCAAAAAAAGCGATAGCAAGAAAAACCGGCGCTCGCGGACTAAGGGCTATAATGGAAGAAAATATGATAGATATTATGTATGAACTTCCACAGTATAAAGGGTATGAGATTGTAGTAACAGAAGATGTAATCAAAAATCATGAAAAACCTTTATACATTAAAAAAAATAAACAAAAAACTGCATAAAAAGGTAAGTAGATGATATTAAATAAACTTGTTGGTCTTTTTTCAAGCGATTTAGCAATCGACTTAGGCACAGCCAATACATTAGTTATTGTCAAAGGTAAAGGTATCATCATAAATGAACCATCAGTTGTTGCAGTAAAAATAAGTAAAAACGGGCAACAAAAAGTCTTAGCAGTAGGTCATGAGGCAAAAGCCATGGTAGGCAAAACGCCTGGGAATATCACTGCAATTAGACCTATGAAAGACGGAGTTATTGCCGACTTTGATATAACAGAAAAAATGATACGCAAGTTCATAGAAAAGGCACATGGACGAAAAAATTTGCTAAGCCCTAGAATTATAATCTGTGTTCCATACGGCTTAACGCAGGTGGAGAGAAAAGCAGTTCGTGAATCAGCACTCAGCGCGGGTGCAAGAGAAGTTTTTTTAATAGAAGAACCGATGGCAGCGGCTATTGGCGCAGGTATTAATATCCGTGAACCTCATGGTAATTTAGTTGTTGATATCGGAGGTGGAACAACGGAAATTGGCGTTATTTCACTAGGCGGGTTAGTGTTATCAAAATCTATCAGAATCGCTGGAGACAAACTAGATCAGGCGATTGTAGATTATGTGAAAAAGAAGTATAATCTCTTAATTGGTGAACGAACCGGTGAGGTCATAAAAATTGAAATTGGCACTGCCGTTGCACTTGAAGAAGATCTTGTTTTAAATGTCAATGGACGAGATCAGGTAGAAGGGCTCCTGACATCAATAGAACTCTCAAGTGAAGACGTAAGAGAAGCCATGAGCGAGCCTCTTAGAGCTATCTCCGAAGCACTTCGAGACGTACTAGAGAAAATGCCTCCTGATCTAGCCGGAGATATCGTAAATAATGGTATTATACTAACTGGCGGCGGAGCCAATATCAGACATCTTGATAAATTTTTATCAGATATCATTAAAATACCTGTTTACGTAGCAGATGAACCTTTGTTGGCTGTCGCAAAAGGCACCGGAAAGGCGCTTGAAGAGATAGATCTATTGCAAGATTTATTTGACAATGAATAAAAAACTTTTTAGTTTTTTATTATTACTCATCATTCTTTTTATCGGTGCTGTATATTACACCAATAACATACAATCTCCCATTTTATCCTTAACACATAAAATTCAAAATATCTATTTTGATACAAAAATATTTATTAACGATACTATACAAAAACATCTAAATCAGGCTAAACATATACAAAAAATGCAAGATAGACTAAAACAATGCAATAAAAACCTTCTAGTCATGCAGCAATTAAAATCTCAATTAAAGCAATTGCTTCAAGATCAAAACTCAACGCTAACACTCAATCCCGATATTGAGCTAATACATGCTCTATCATATGTAAAATTTGATAACTTTAATAGATTATGGGTAAGTATGCCTGATTTTAATAGTTCAAAAATTTACGGTTTAGTTTATAAAAATGATGTAGCTGGTATAATTGTAGCAAAAGACAATAAACCAATGGCTCTACTAAATCAAGATCCAAAATGCGCCTATCCTGTTTTTATCGGCAGCAATAATGTACCTGGAATAGCCTATGGCAACAATAATGGTACTATCATAGTTAACTACATACCATTATGGATGCATATAAAAGTTGGCGACAAAGTTACCACTTCAGGTCGTGAAAATCTTTTTTTTCAGGGTCTTAATGTCGGCACGATTATCAAAACAAGTCAAGAGCAAGGATACAGACAAGCAATCGTAAGGCCTTATTTTGTGCAGCATGGCATCTCATATTTTTATGCTATAAGGAGAGTCTTTTGAAAATTATTTTAATTATTATCTTATCTGTCGGTATTGTCTTAGCAAAAACAAATACAGCCTTTATAGGTGCTGGTGCCTACATACAAACACAGCCATATAAAGGCGTGTCTGCAAGGATTGTTCCTTCTCCAGTTATTTTTTTTGACAATAAAATCTTCTATATTAGATGGAGTAAAATAGGTATTTATTTAGCAGGTGAGAAAAAACAAAATTATAGCTGGGCACTCTCTTTGGCAGCGCAACCCTGTACTTTTGGATACAAAGCTAGCAATTCCGACTCTTTAAAGGGCATGAGTAATAAAAACAATAGTATTGAAGCAGGTCTGGAGCTTGATGCTACTTACAAAACACTCTTTTTTAACATACTTAGTTTTCATGACATTTTAAATGCCAATAATTCATATATGGCTCATATTGAACTTGGAGATACACTAAAATATAAAAACTTAACTTTTTATCCAAGCATACTGGCAATATACTATGCCGATAAATTTAATAATTATTATTATGGCATCAACCGACATGAAGCAACTCCGGCGCGACCATATTATCATGCCAGCGGAGGGTTTAACTATGCTGCTCAGACTTATATAAGATATAAGGTAACAAAAAAATGGTACATTCTTTCATACATCAGAGCAGAATATCTCAATAAAACGCTTCAAAAGTCGCCAATTGTAAATAGTCGTTATATATATTCCGGACTTTTATCTGTTATATATAAACTCTCTTTTTAAAAAAGTGTTTTTTATCCTAGATTTAAGTGCTAGTTTAATATAATCACTTACTTATTGTATTAGATAAACAGCTGTACATTGAAACAGAAAAATATATAAAAAAGGTTAAAAATGCCAAAACGCACTGATATTGAAACAATACTCATCATTGGTTCAGGGCCGATTATTATAGGTCAGGCGTGTGAGTTTGATTATTCCGGTACGCAATCCGTTAAGACGTTAAAAGAGCTTGGGTATAAAGTAGTTCTGATAAATTCAAATCCAGCTACTATTATGACTGATCCAGAATTTGCAGACCGCACTTATATCGAACCGATTAAAGAAGATGTGATAGCAAAAATTATCAAAAAAGAAAATATTGATGCTATACTTCCGACAATGGGCGGTCAAACAGCTTTAAATGTCGCTATGAATATGTTTGAAAAAGGGATGCTTGAAGATGTTGAGTTCTTAGGTGCAAGTCCCGCTGCTATAAAAAAAGGTGAGGACAGACAGGCTTTTAAAGAAGCTATGATGAGACTTGGCATGGATCTTCCTATTTCACAATATGCCTACAATATTGATGAAGCCGTGCAAGCTGCTCAAGAGATAGGTTTTCCTCTTATTATCAGAGCTTCATATACACTAGCAGGTGGCGGTAGTGGCGTAGCTTACAATATTGACGAGTTTAAACTTTTAGCACAACGCGGTCTTAACGAATCCCCAGTGAGCGAAATACTTATTGAAGAATCGCTTCTTGGCTGGAAAGAGTATGAGATGGAAGTTATACGAGATCATGCTGATAACTGCATTATCGTCTGCTCTATAGAAAACTTTGATCCAATGGGCGTTCATACCGGTGACAGTATAACAGTAGCACCGGCGCTTACACTCACAGATAAAGAATACCAGCGCATGCGTAATGCATCTTTTGCTATTTTACGAGAAATTGGTGTTGACACCGGTGGAAGCAATGTTCAGTTTTCTATCAATCCGCAAACAGGACGCATGATAGTTATTGAGATGAACCCGCGTGTATCAAGATCAAGCGCATTAGCATCTAAAGCCACAGGGTATCCTATAGCCAAAGTTGCAACACTTCTTGCTGTTGGTTTCACACTAGATGAAATCACCAATGATATAACAGGAACATCAGCGGCTTTTGAACCTGTCATTGACTACATAGTGACAAAGATACCGCGTTTTACTTTTGAAAAATTTCCTGAAGCTGAAAATACTTTAAGCACAAGCATGAAGTCTGTAGGCGAAGTAATGGCGATCGGACAGACATTTAAGGAGTCTATACAAAAAGCATTATGTTCACTTGAGACTGGACTTTGCGGTTTTGATGAAATGAATGTTGATGATAATATGCTAATACATGAAATCAGGCGTCCAAATGAAGACAGAATCCTCTATATAGCTGAAGGGTTTAGACGCGGTATGAAGCTTGATGATATTTTTCAGGCTTGTCACGTTGACCCATGGTTTTTATATCAAATCCAAGAGATAGTAGAGTCCGAACAAAATATAATTATAGATATACTACAAAATGAACAGATGTTACGAAAAATCAAAAGCGACGGATTTTCAGATTTAAAAATTATGGAGCTAATCAATAAAAATTCAAATACTAAAATCACTCAACACGATATCTTTAAAGCAAGAAAAGATTTACATGTAACTAAGACATACAACGAAGTAGATACGTGTGCAGCTGAATTTCAGGCACTCACACCGTATCTTTATTCAACAACTACAATATCAAAACTGCCTGATAAAGAGAAAAAAAATGACAATAAAGAGAAAAAAGTTTTAATCATCGGCGGCGGGCCAAATCGTATAGGGCAAGGTATAGAGTTTGATTACTGTTGCGTGCATGCAGCTTTTGCGCTAAAGGATATGGGCATAAAAACCATAATGTATAATTGTAATCCTGAGACAGTATCTACTGATTATGATATTTCAGATGTTTTATATTTTGAACCAATCGATTTTGAGCATGTCTGCGAGGTCATTCAAAGAGAAGAACCTGATGGAATTATTGTCCATTTCGGTGGACAGACACCACTCAAGCTAGCCAATGCACTAACTAATATTGGCGCTAGGATATCCGGTACTTCTGCCTCTGTTATAGATTTAGCAGAGGATAGAGAAAAGTTTTCACAATTTCTTACGGATAATCATTTAAAACAGCCGGCAAACGGACTAGCAAGAACAAAAGAGGAAGCATTTATTATTGCTAACGAGCTAACCTACCCTGTTTTGGTTCGCCCCTCATATGTATTAGGCGGAAGAGGCATGCGTATAGTCTATAATGAAGATGAACTAAAAAAATATATGGATCTAGCTGTATTAGTCAGTCATGATGCGCCTGTTTTAATTGATAAATTTTTAGATCAGGCCATAGAGCTTGATGTTGATGCTATAAGCGACGGAAAAGATGTATATATCGGTTCTGTTATGCAGCATATTGAAGAAGCCGGTATTCATTCCGGTGATAGCGCCTGCTCACTTCCTCCTGTCAATTTAACAAAAGATATGATTGAACAAGTTGAACAACAAACCAAGACAATAGCCCTTAATCTAGGGGTTTGTGGACTCATGAATGTTCAATATGCCATATATGAAGATGAAATCTATCTAATTGAAGTCAATCCAAGAGCTTCGCGTACAGTCCCGTTTGTCAGCAAAGCAACAGGTATGCCTTTGGCAAAAGTGGCAACACGGGTCATGATGGGAGATATGCTAGTTGATGCTCTACAGTATTATGATAACTACAATATTGTTACAAAACAAAATGGTCTTTTAAAACCAAAACTTAAAAACCACTGTGCCGTCAAAGAAGCTGTTTTTCCGTTTAATAAACTATATGGTGCTGATTTAGTGCTTGGACCAGAGATGAAATCAACTGGTGAAGTTATGGGAATTAGTAGAAATTTTGGTACCAGTTTTGCTAAAGCGCAACTGGCCTGTGGCAATTCTATTCCCACCTCAGGCACAGCATTTTTATCATTTATAGATATGGATAAAAAGCATGCTCCCCAAATTGCAAAAGGTTTAATCGAACATGGTTTCAATATAATAGCCACCAAAGGTACTGCAACGGTTATAAATCAGGCGGGCATTACATGTAAAACCGTATTAAAGATATCTGAGGGTCGTCCAAACATTGAAGATAATATAAAAAATGGTGAAATAACAGTTGCAATAAATACCTCTGATAACAATACATCTAAAAAGGATGCCGTCGTTATCCGACAAGAAGTTCTTAGGCAAAATATAGCATATTTTACAACTCTAAGTGCAGCGCGTGCCATGATAGCTGCCCTAGCGCAGATGCAAGACCCATCTTGGAACGAACCACAATCTATTCAAG
>WFMO01000119.1 GCA_015489055.1 Helicobacteraceae bacterium
CAAATAAACAATGAAGATATGTATTACTGTACGAAAGATCAGGCGGCTGATCTTATTTCAGCAGATGAATCACTATTTTTAGAAAATATCATAGAGCATTACAATAATCTTTTAAAAGATTATGACTTTGTTTTGATTTGCGGCATAAGTCAAGATGAATTTGATCTATTTACCGAGGATATTAATCTAAAAATCGCAAAAAATCTAGCTTCACCGATAGTGTCTATTATGAATTACGTAAATGATGACGAGATTGATATAAATTATCATAATATAAAAAACTCAAACAATATCCATTTAGCAACTATAATTAACCGATCTCAAGGTCAGATACAAAAAAAATATCCTCTGTTTTGCGTGCCGGATATTGAAGATTTGCATCTTTTAAGCCTGCAGCAAATTAAAGACACTCTTGGTGCAAAAGAGATTATAAAAGCAAATGTAATCAAAGGCATCAGAGATATTAAAATAGCCGCTATGGGAGTTGATAACTTTATCTTACATGTAAAGCATGATGATCTAATAATTGTAGGAGGCGACAGAAGCGATATTATCTTATGCGCTCTTGCCATGTTTGCATCAAAGACCTCTGCTAGTATATCCGCACTGATTTTAACAGGTGGCATCATTCCTAAAAAATTGGATACTTTGGTAGATGGCTTTAACGATAAAGTGCCAATACTCAGTATAAAAACAGATACCATGGATACCGTAAAACAGTTAGATAACATTTGCGCGGATATTTTATATATGGATAAAAATCATCTCTCAAAAATTTTGGGCAAAGTAGAGCAATATATTGATAAAAAGTTCTTTTTAGATAAGTTTGGCAATTTAAATAGTATGATCCAAACCCCGCTCATGTTTAAATACAAGCTCTTTGAGACCGCAAAAAAGAGCGTTAAAAAGATTGTGCTCACTGAGATAGATGATAGGATTATAAAAGCCGCTGAGATTATCTTAAGCAGAGGCATTGCAGATATAGTTTTTGCAGGAGATGAACAGGAGTTTAAAGCAAGAGCCGCTTTAATAGGTGCAGATATTAGCAGGGCTTCGTTTGTTGATCAAAAAAATGAGCAGAAGCTACAAAGTGAATTTGCACAGAAATTTTATGAGTTAAGAAAAGCAAAAGGAATAACCCTTGAAGATGCAACTGAGTTGATGCAGACAAACATCACATATTTTGCGACTATGCTGGTAGAACAGGGGTATGCAGATGGTATGGTTTGCGGTGCGACTCACACAACTGCTGATACGGTAAGACCGGCATTGCAGATTATAAAAACAAACGAGCAGACACCTTTGGTATCTAGTGTATTTTTTATGTCTCTTGATACAAAAGTACTTGTTTTTGGAGATTGTGCTATAAATAAAGATCCAACACCACAAGAGTTGGCAATTATTGCCGCTTCTTCAAATGATACCGCTAAAAAATTTGGCATTGAGCCTGTCGTGGCTATGATATCTTACTCAACAGGCAGTTCAGGCAGTGGAGATGATGTGCAAAAGGTAAGAGATGCGACAAATATAGTAAAACAAACAAGAAGTGACATATTAGCAGATGGCCCTATGCAGTATGATGCTGCAGTTGACGCTACAGTTGCAAAAGAAAAAATGCCTGATTCAAAAGTGGCAGGAAGGGCAAATGTTTTTATTTTTCCGGACTTAAACACCGGAAATACAACTTATAAAGCAGTCCAACGAAGTGCTAACGCAGTAGCGATTGGCCCTGTATTGCAGGGACTAAAGAAGCCGGTTAATGATTTAAGCAGAGGCTGTTTGGTAGAAGATGTAGTAAATACAATAGCAATTACCGCAATTCAAGCACAGGAGAGAGCATGAAGATTTTAGTTTTAAACAGTGGCAGTTCATCCATAAAGTATAAAATATTTCAATTAAATACGTTAGATAAGGTTTATGAGGGTGAAAAAGAGGAGATCAAAGATCATTTAAGCGCCATCAAACAAACAGTTAACGAACTTATAGAAAAGGGCATTATTGAGACTTTTGATGATATCAAAGTCGTGGGGCACCGAGTTGTTCACGGCGGAGACTTCTTTAAAGAACCTACCTTGATAAATGAAGATGTTATGCAAAAGATTGACAAACTCTCAGTTTTGGCACCACTACACAACCCCTCAAATCTAGCAGGCATAAAAGCCATTAAAGAGCACTCACCAAATACTCCGCAAGTAGCCGTATTTGATACGGCGTTTCATCAAAGCATTCCTGACTTTGCCAGCAGATATGCACTGCCGTATAATTACTATGAAGATTTGGGCGTTAAAAGATATGGCTTTCATGGAACATCGCACCACTATGTGGCAAAAAAGGCGGCAAAACTCTTAGGAAAAGATTTAAGCGAGCTAAACCTCATTACCGCGCATCTTGGCAATGGTGCTAGTGTGTGCGCAATTAAAGAGGGCAAAAGTGTGGATACGTCTATGGGGTTTACTCCGCTTGAGGGACTTATAATGGGCACAAGATGCGGTGATATCGATGCTTCACTTGTTTTATATATCAAAGAAAGATTAAACTTAACAGATGATGAAGTCAATAATGTTTTAAACAAAAAAAGCGGATTAAAAGGTATCTGCGGTATCAGCGATGTGCGAGAGATAGAAAAACTGTACGCCAAGGGTGATAAAAAAGCAATGCTTGCGTTTGATATGTTTATATATAAAATTATAAAATATATCGGCAGCTACATGATGACTCTTGGTCGTGTTGACGGGGTTGTTTTAACGGGAGGTATCGGTGAGCATAGTTTGTTAACTAAAGAACATATAAGTAAATCACTAAAGATGTATAATTTAAAAGTAATGACAGTTTCTACAAATGAAGAATTGGAAATAGCGGGATTGTCTAAGAAATTGTTAAATTTGTAAGCGAGGATAAGAGTATGAAAAAAACATTTATAACGGTTGATGCAAATGAGGCTGTAGCAAGGGTGGCTCATAAGATAAATGAAGTTATAGCTATATATCCTATTACACCGGCTTCACCTATGGGTGAGTTAAGCGATGTATATAGTTCTAAAGGTGAGAAAAATATTTTTGGACAGGTGCCTGAGGTTTATGAAATGCAAAGCGAAGGAGGTGCCAGCGGAGCTGTTCACGGTTCGCTTCAAGCAGGAGCGATAACTACTACTTTTACAGCTTCACAGGGACTGCTGCTTATGATTCCAAATATGTATAAAATAGCCGGCGAGCTCACCTCTACAGTTTTTCATGTAGCTTCAAGGAGTATAGCAAATCAGGCATTATCAATTTTTGGAGATCATCAAGACGTTATGGGAGTCCGCCAAACCGGATTTGCTCTTTTAGCATCAGGATGTGGCCAAGAAGCTCATGACTTCGCACTTATCGCTCAGGCTGCAACACTTGAAGCAAGAGTACCGTTTTTACACTTTTTTGACGGTTTTAGAACTTCGCATGAAGTAAGCAAGATAGAGATGCTTGGTGAAGATATTTTACGAAGCATGATACATACAGACCTTGTAAACGCTCATAGAAAAAGAGCGCTGACGCCTGATAATCCATTCATAAGAGGAACAAGCCAAAATCCGGATGTTTATTTTCAAACCAGAGAATCAGTAAACAAATATTATCTGGCAGTACCTGAAATTTTACAAAAGCAGATGGATAGATTTGCCGCTCTTACAGGCAGGGCTTATCATCTTTTTGATTACGTGGGTGCCAAAGATGCCACGAAAGTTATCATGTTGATGGGCTCAGGTGCCGAGGCAGCGGATGAGACGGCAGAGTATTTGGCAAATAAAGGTGAAAAAGTAGGGATGATAAAAGTAAGACTAGCACTTCCTTTTGCAGTTGACGCGTTTATTGAGGCATTGCCTAAAACAGTAAAAGCCATAGCGGTTTTAGATAGAACAAAGGAATCGGGAAGCTTAGGTGAACCGCTTTATCATGACGTTGTAACCGCTCTTTTTGAAAACAGTGATATTTTGCCGTTTGAGATGCCAAAAGTAATGGGTGGGAGGTTTGGACTCTCCTCTAAAGAGTTTACTCCAGGCATGATAAAAGGCATATATGATGAGATGGGCAAACCATCACCAAAAAAACATTTTACAATTGGCATAAATGATGATGTGACTCACACCTCATTAGAGTATGACGAGAATTTTTATTTGCAAAACGATGATATGTATGAGGCGATGTTTTACGGTTTAGGCTCTGACGGAACAGTTGGAGCAAATAAAAATACGATTAAAATCATAGGAGCAGATACCGATAAATATGCTCAAGGGTATTTTGTGTATGATTCTAAAAAATCAGGCGCTATGACGGTATCGCATGTAAGAATTGCATCAAAAAAGATAAAATCGACCTATGCCATACAAAAAGCAAATTTTTTAGCCGTTCATCAGGCTGTATTTTTAGAAAAATTTGATATTTTACCACACTTACGCAAAGGCGGTACATTTTTATTAAATACCCCGTATCCAAAAGATGAGCTCTGGCATAGACTTCCAAAAATAGTGCAAGAGTATATAAAAGAAAATGATATTACTTTTTATGCGATTGATGCTTATGAGATAGCAAAACAAACAGGCATGGGCAGGCGAATAAATACTATCATGCAGACATGCTTTTTTGCAATCAGTAAAATTTTACCTATAGATGAAGCAATAGACAGCATTAAAAAATCAATCCAAAAAACCTATGGTAAAAAAAGTGACTTAATTGTCAAGATGAATTATGATGCGGTTGACAGTACGCTTAAAAATTTATATAAAGTAGATACTTCTTTAATGGGCATAGACAGTGATATCTCTTTATCACCTATCTTAAAAGGTGATATGTCGCCTTTTGTGGATGAGATTACACGTAAATTAAGTGCATTTATGGGCGATAGCATTCCGGTATCTAAGTTTCCTGCAGATGGAACATGGCCAAGCGGTACAACACAGTTTGAAAAAAGAAATATCGGCTTAGAGGTACCTGTTTGGGATCCTGATGTTTGTATCCAGTGTAATGAATGTGTTGAGGTTTGTCCGCATTCAGTCATACGCGCCAATGTGTTTGATGCGTCTTTACTAAAGGGTGCACCTGAGGGCTTTTTACATGCAGAGGCTAAAGGAAAAGAGTTTGGTGAAAATGCAGTTTATAACATCTCTGTTTCAGTGGAAGACTGTACAGGATGTACTTTATGTGTTGAGGTTTGTCCCGCTAAAAATAAATCCCAAACAAATTTAAAAGCGATTAATATGCATGATCAGCTTCCATTGCGCGAGAGTGGAGCAAAGATTTGGGATTTTTTCACCTCTTTGCCTACAGTTGATAGAGATATTGTAAAACATAACAGTTCTAAAGAAGCACAATTTTTAGAACCTCTTTTTGAATTTAGCGGCGCATGTCCCGGATGCGGTGAGACGCCATATATAAAACTTGCAAGCCAACTCTTTGGAGATAGGATGATAGTAGCAAACGCTACAGGATGCACTTCTATCTATGGTGGTAATTTGCCGACAACTCCATGGAAGAAAAATAAAGAGGGCAAAGGTCCTGCTTGGTCAAATTCGCTTTTTGAAGACAATAGCGAATTTGGCTTAGGCTTTAGACTAGCAATTGACAATCATAAAAATAGAGCGGAGATTTTGTTAAGTGAGCTAAAAGATAAGCTAGACGCACAGTTAGTTGATGAGATTTTAAAAGCGGTACAAAAAACAGAACAAGATATCAACGCGCAGCGCAGTAGAGTTACCAAGTTAGAAGATGCGCTTAAAGCTATGAATACAGATGAGGCAAAAGAGTTACTTCAAATCAGCGAATATCTTGTAAAAAAATCTGTTTGGATCATGGGCGGTGACGGCTGGGCTTACGATATAGGTTATGGCGGATTAGACCATGTGCTAGCTAGCGGAAAAAATGTAAATATCTTAGTTCTTGATACTCAGGTTTACTCAAATACAGGAGGACAACAGTCAAAAGCTACACCGACAGGCGCGGTTGCAAAATTTGCAGCAGGCGGAAAAAGCGGTGTTGCAAAAGATTTAGCGGCTATGGCAGTAGCTTATGAAAACGTATATGTTGCAAAAGTTGCCATGGGTGCCAACAATACAGCGACAACAAAAGCGTTTATAGAGGCTGAAGCATATGACGGAGTGTCTATCATCATAGCCTATTCGCAGTGTATTGCGCACGGATATGACTTAAGGTATGGTATGCAGCAACAAAAAAATGCAGTTAACAGCGGTGTATGGCCCATATTTAGATTTAATCCGTCATTGATTGACAGCGGTACAAATCCTATGCATCTTGACTATAAGGGTCCTAAAATTGATGTAAAAGATTACATGTACAATGAAACACGATTTAAAATGGTTGAAAAAATGAATAAAAACTCAGCCAAAGAGTTTTTACAAACGGCAAGACATACGGCACAGACACAATATAAAAGGTATAAAACTCTTGAAGAAGAGTACGGCAGTAAATTATGAAAGTAGGTATTATAGGCGCAGGAAATGTAGGTATCGGGATTGCAGATGCACTTGTTTTGCTTGATATTGTCGGTGAGCTTATTATTTACAACAGAACATTAGATAAAGCACTTGGCGAAGTGTACGACCTTGAAGATGCTGTACCGTTTTTAAACGGCAGCACTACAATTATGGCAACTGATAATCTAAGTGAACTAAAAGGGTGTGAGGTTATAGTTATCACAGTCGGCGCAAACCAAAAAGAGGGTCAAACAAGACTTGATTTGTTGTCTAAAAATGTTTCAATCATAAAAGATATAGTTGCAAAACTCGATAAAGTAGATTTGTCATCAAGCATTTTAATTGTAACAAATCCTGTTGACGTACTAACTAGAGTTGCTTTGCAGACAAGCAGGCGTGAGAGTAGTAAAATTTTTGGCAGCGGAACGGTTCTTGATACTATGCGCCTAAAAGAGGAGCTTGGGCTAAGATTGGGGATAAATAGAAAAAATATTCATGCATTTGTTGTAGGAGAGCATGGAGATAGTGAATTTGCGCTTTGGTCGGTCGCAAACGTTGGACCCGTTAGGCTAAAAGATATGCCCCAATTTGAAGATATAAAAGATGAGGTTATGCGTAAAGTTCGCAACAGAGCATATGAGATTATAAACAAAAAAGGCTTTACAAAACAGGCTATCGGCGTTGCAGTCGCAAAAATTGTAAAAGCCATCGTTTATGATGAAAAAAAGATATTTACACTCTCGGCAAAGCTTGAGAAAAACTGTACAGATATATGTATGGATGTGGCTATCAGTCAGCCTTGTGTAGTCGGAAAAGAAGGTGTGGAGAAAAAACTGCTTTTAGATTGTAGCGGTGATGAAATTGGGCTGTTAAAACAATCAATAGATAAACTAAATAATGCTTACAATTCAATACAATAGGAGATTATAATGGTAGATTTAACAACAAAATACTTAGGAATGACGCTTAAAAACCCGCTAATCGCCAGTGCTTCGCTTTTAACAGGAAGCCTTGATAATGTTAAAAAGTTGGAAGATAGCGGTATAGCGGCAGTTGTGTTGCAATCAATTTTTGAAGAGCAGATAAACAAAGAAATTCATCAGATTGATCATTTTTTATTTAGAAACAGAGATTCATTTTCCGAAGCAACAGAATTTTTTCCGCAAGATGAGGATTTTGACCATATTCGTCCTGATGCTTATTTAGAAGAAGTTGCACGTATCAAACAAAGCGTGGATATCCCTGTTATCGGGAGTTTAAATGGAGTCAGCGATGGCGGTTGGATAGATTATGCAACCAAGCTTCAAGATGCCGGAGTTGATGCATTGGAGTTAAATGTTACATATGTTCCCACAGATGCTACTCTAAATCCACGTGAGGTTGAAGAGATGTATATAAAAACTATAAAAGATTTAAAAGCACATGTAAAAATACCTCTTAGCTTAAAGATGAATTCTTGTTTTACAAATCCTGCTTTTACGGCAAAGCAGTTTGAGGATGCTGGTGTAAACGCGCTTACTATTTTTGATAATCCTACATTGGTGGATATCGATTTGGAGGAGCTCACAACTCTAACAAAGGTAAATCTTACATCCTCTTCAAGTTTAAGCCAGACGCTTAGATGGTGTGCAATTTTATACAATCAACTAGATATAGACTTATGCGCAAATACCGGCATCCATAGCGGCGAAGATGTATTAAAAGCACTTATGAGTGGAGCAAAAGCTACCTCTTTTGCATCTGTTTTATTCCAAAAAGGGATAAGTGAAGTGTCAATAATGCTGGAGTTTATAGAGCAGTGGATGATTGAAAAGGAGTACAAATCAATTACTCAGATGATAGGAAGTATCTCTTTAGAGCATACCGATAACCCGGCTGCGTTTGAGCGAAGCTCGTACATGCATGCATTAACAACATACAGATATTAGGAGAAACCATGAAAGAGTGCGATATTTTAATCATAGGCGGCGGACCGGCAGGGATGGTTTCATCAATGTCAAGCAGAGCCTATTATCCGGATAAAAAAGTAATTGTTGTAAAAAGTACCGAGGAAAATGTCGTTCCCTGCGGTATTCCCTATGTATTTGGAAATAAACTAGATTCACTTGAAGATGATTTTGTCCCTTGTGGCGAAATGGCGTTAAAAAGCGGGATAGAGTTGTTGATAGATAGAGCAGTAGATGCAAATTATGATGATAAAATCGTAACTTTGGCATCAAATGAGACGATAAAGTACGATAAACTCATTATCGCAACAGGCTCTACTCCAAAAAAGGTTCCTTACGGTGATATTAAAGGGATACATTATATATCAAAAAATCCAAAAGAGCTTGAAGTTACATATAAAGACTTGCAATCCGCGCAAAATATAGCCATTGTGGGAACAGGTTTTATAGGTCTTGAAGTGGCGCTGGAGCTTTATGAAAAAGGCAAATCTATCTCACTTGTGGGCAAGCAGCTTTTAGGCAAAGCGTTTGATAGTGAATTTAAAGAGTTGATAGAAAAAATAATTTTAAAAGATGACATAAGACACGTTAGGGCACATTTAAAAGAGATAAAAGACACAAACGGTAGAGTTTCATCTATCTTAACTGATAACGGCGAAGAGATAAAATGCGATGCTCTTATTGTTGCCATAGGATATGCACCGGATACTAAGTTTGCAAAAGATACAGGTATCTCTTTAAGAAGTGATTTTATCTACGTAGATGAATATATGAGAACTGTAAAAAAAGATGTATTTGCTGCTGGGGATTGTGCCCAAAAAAGAGATTTTGTAACAAAGCGAACAACAGGTATTATGCTGGCATCAACTGCTTCAGCAGAAGCTAGGACAGCCGTAAGCGCATTGTATGGCATTAAATATTCCAAAACCTTTTCAGGAACTATCGCGATTTTTTCAACTGTTATCGGAGATACCTGCTTCGCGTCAGCCGGAGTAACGCAGGAGATGGCACACAAAGAGGGTCTGGATATTGAAGCGACAACTGTTGTAGTTGACGATAAACATCCAAATAAACTTCCAAATTCAAGAAAACAGACGATTAAACTAATTTGCATGAAGCGAAGCGGGATTGTTGTAGGCGCACAGATAATCGGCGGTATTGATGTGGGTGAGATGATTAATGTAGTAGGTGTGGCTATTGAAAACAGGGTAAGTATTTACGGGCTTATAAACCTGCAAGTAGCTACTCATCCGCTGCTTACCTCTGCACCGACCTCCTACCCAATCGCACAAGCAGCTCAAATGCTTGATATAAAAATAAATCAACAAAGGAGTTAAGGTGGCGATAAGCGAGTTAGCAGGAAAATTAGCACCCAAAGATATCTTAATCAATGTAGCTGATCTGATAAGTAATTATTATACTATAAAGCCGGATATGCAAAAAGAATCCAACCATGTCTCTTTTGGAACGTCAGGGCACCGAGGAAGCGCTAATGACGGTAGCTTTAATGAAGATCATATTTTAGCAATAACACAAGCAGTAGCTGAATATAGAAAAGATAAAGTAAAAAATATGCTTTTTATCGGGATGGATACACACGCTCTCTCAACTCCTGCACAAAAAACGGCACTGGAGGTGCTATGTGCTAATGAGATAACTGTTTATTATGCAAAAGATTTTGGTTATACCCCGACTCCTGTTATCTCTCATGCTATTTTAACTCACTCAGGCAGTGACGGAATAGTTATCACTCCTTCGCACAATCCTCCAAGTGACGGAGGTTTTAAATACAACTCGACTAACGGCGGACCCGCAAATGAGCAGATTACAAACCAGATACAAAATAGAGCAAACGAAATACTAAAAAATGGATTAAAAGATGTAAAAAGAGTGTCGCTAAAAGAGGCTCTGGCTTCAAAATTTTTAATCGCCTATGATTTTGTTATGCCTTATGTAAAAGATCTGCAAAATATCGTAGATATGGATATTATCAAAAAATCAAATATCAAAATAGGTGCGGACGCTATGGGTGGAAGCGGTATGGCATATTATGATGCTATAAAACAATATTATAATCTTAATATGGAGGTTTTTCATAACAGGGCTGATTTTACTTTTTCATTTATGCACTGTGATAAAGACGGTAAAATTAGAATGGACTGCTCCAGTCCTTATGCTATGGCAGGTTTGATAGAACATAAAAATAATTTTGATATAGCTTTTGGCAATGATACTGATTTTGACAGACACGGCATAGTAACAAAATACGGCGGGCTTTTAAATCCAAATCATTATCTCTCTGTCGCTATTGATTATCTTTGTAAACATAGAGATTTTAAGCCTCTTGGCGTTGGTAAAACACTTGTCAGCAGCTCCATGATAGATAGAGTTTGTGCCGATAACGGTGTAAAAGTATTTCAAACGCCTGTCGGCTTTAAATGGTTTGTAGATCCACTTAGTAATAAAGAGATTTTCTTTGGCGGTGAGGAGAGTGCGGGAGCTAGTTATCTAAGAAAAAATAAAGAGTTGTGGAGTACTGATAAAGATGGCATGATAATGACACTTTTAAGTGTTGAAATTTTGGCAAAAACAGGGCAAGATCCCGCACGCTACTATGAAAACCTTACAAAGAAATTTGGCAATCCCGTGTATGCAAGAATTGACGCTCCTGCGACGCATAAACAAAAAGAGATTTTAAAAAATCTTTCAAAAGAAGATATAACTCATAAAACACTTGCAGGCGAAGCGATACAAAAGATTATAACGACTGCTGACAACGGTGCAAAAATAGGCGGATTGAAATTAATTGCTAAAAACGGATGGGTAGCTCTTCGTCCATCAGGCACTGAAGAGATATATAAAATATACGCAGAGAGTTTTATAGATAAAGAACATTTAAGGTTATTACAAAAAGAAGCACAGGAGATAGTAGAAGCAGTATTTTCTAAAATGTAAGTTTTTTGACACATAAGTTTAACTGTTTTTGTGTATAATGGTTTGATTTAAGTTTTAAAGCTAGACTATATATTTAAGGTGAGGATGGTTTATGAAAGCAGTAATTATGGCAGGTGGTTTTGGTACAAGGATACAGCCACTGACAACTTCTTTGCCAAAGCCGATGCTAAATGTTGTTAATGTTCCGATGGTAGAGCATATCTTGAAAAAGGTTATTAAAGTGGGTATCAAAGAGGTGGTTATTTTACTCTTTTTTAAGCCCGAAATCGTTAAAGATTATTTTCAAGATGGTAAAAAATGGGGAGTGAAAATATCCTATATTTTGCCTAATGCCGATTACGGAACAGCAGGAGCAGTCGGTCAGGCAAGAGAGATATTAAAAGATGATTCTTTTATCATCATAAGTGGTGACTTGGTAACTGATTTTGACTTGAGTGAGATAATCTCTTTTCACAAGAAAAAAGAATCACTTTTAACCATTGCGCTTACTCCTGTTGAGAATCCTCTTCAATTTGGTGTGGTAATAACCAATAAAAA
>WFMO01000120.1 GCA_015489055.1 Helicobacteraceae bacterium
GGGATGTAGCCTATCTTTTTTCTCCAAGCCTTTATATTTGGCTCGTAAAGTTTTTTACCGTCTATTAGTATCTCGCCATTTTCTGGTTTATATAATCCTATGATAATGTCTATAAGAGTCGATTTACCGCTTCCGCTTTCACCCACGAATCCTATCTTTTCGCCTTTTGTTATAGTTAGGTTTATATTTTTTAATATCGGTTTATCGTGTACATATGAAAAATGGATATTTTTAAGTGTTATCTTTTGCTTTAGATCTATCTTTTGTTCACCCAAGTTTTCAGGTAAATAGACAAGCTCCCCATGAATGATATGTAGTGATTTGGAATAAAATAAAATCTGATTATAATTTGCAAAGATACGATTGACACTTGGCAACAATCTGTAGAGTCCCAATACAAAAACAGTAAGCACCGGTAAAGAACTGACGATATTGTGTTGGTATTTGACTACAAGATATATGATGATGATTGACACAAGACTAAACCCCAGCATCTCTAAAAATAGTCTTGGAAACTGTGCTAGCGTTTGGTTTTTGGCATTAGAAGCAGCATATCCATAACTTGCTTCATCAAATTTTGTGAGTATATGATTGGCTTTGCCGGAAAGTTTTATGCTTTTAAAATTTCCAAATGCCGAGTTCATAACTTTATAAAAATCAAGTTGAAACTGTTCTCTCTCTTGGCCTGCTTTTTTTATCTTGGTTGAAACAAATTTTTTAAGCAAAAAAACATTGACACCCAAAAATATACTAAGCAGCAATGTCATTTTCCAATTGACATAGATAAGCATACCGTATATCAATATCAAAACAAAAATCTCACTTGCCAACAGTAAAAAGCTTGAGATTAGATTTACCAGATTGTTTGCTTCATTGACTATGTTTTTCGTTAAATCTGCAGAATTTTTATCGGTAAAATTCTTGTAATCCATCCCCATATAATTTTTAAAAAGCCTAGAAGCTATAAGATGATATCTGCCTTGAGCGAATTTATTTAGATAATAATAATAACTTAAATTAATCAGACTCCTTGAGATATAAAATAAAACAAGCCCTATACCAAAAGCCAAGATGAAATGCACATCGCTATGAAAATGAAACAGGTCATAAAAATATCTGAAATATTTCTTACTTTGTATAAGATGAAAATTACTAGCCACCGAGATAAATGGCATAATAATCCCGATTCCCACAGTCTCTACCAGTGAAATAATCACAGAAAATCCAAGCAAAAACAAAAGATATTGTTTGTCTCTTTTTGAAAGTAGATAATTTAACTTTTTTAGCATAAACAGCTCTTTAAGATTATAAATTCTTGTTTTTTATTTTCTAAATCAATAAACAAGTCTATATCTCCGCCTTTTTTACCATCATCAACTCTACTGCCAAAAAGGTATATACCATCATTTTTATTAAAGTACTTGTTTTTCAACTTAACTATAGTCTCAATGTCAAACAGTGACAATCTCATATATTTTCCAAATACCACTCATAAACTCTGCGTATCCCATCTTCAAGTTCTACAGTATGCCTCCATCCAAGAGCATGCAGTTTACTCGGATCTGTCAGTTTTATCATGGTGCCGTCTGGTTTTGAGCTGTCAAAGGAGAGTTCACCTTTAAATCCCACTATCTTTTTAATACTCTGGGCTAGTTCTTTGATGCTGATGTCTTTACCTGTGCCGATGTTTATGTGAGTATTTCTTATCTCTTTTGTATTTGCATCGTAAGTGTCTTTAAAATCTCTATTTTCAAGTAAGAACACGCAGGCATCCGCCATATCTTCTGAGTAGAGAAACTCTCGTCTAGGTTTGCCGCTTCCCCATATCTCTACATGTGGAGTATTGCTCAATTTTGCTTCATGCATCTTTCTTAAAAGCGCGGGGAGTACATGAGAAGTCTCTAGGTCAAAGTTATCGTTTGGACCGTAAAGGTTTGTAGGCATAACGCTTATAAAGTTTGTGCCGTATTGGATGTTGTAAGACTCACACATCTTTATACCTGCTATTTTA
>WFMO01000121.1 GCA_015489055.1 Helicobacteraceae bacterium
GGTATAAGTTTTGATATTATCAGTGGTGATGATGAAGCTAAATATACAGCGTATGCGGTACAAAAAAGACTTAATGTTTTACACATAAAGATAAAAACATTTGTTTTAGTTGATATTGGCGGCGGTTCTACAGAGATAACTTTTGTAAACAATAACAACATAGCTACAAAGAGTTTTAATATTGGAATAGTTACATTAACACAACAAGCTTCAAATAACGGTAGATTAGACAATCTGTTAGATAATGTCCTTAAAGATGTTAAGTTATTTATACAGGCTTATTATCAAAACAATGTGCGACCTGAGTTGTTTGTGCAAACAGCAGGAACGCCAACGACTCTTGCTGCATATTTGCTGGGTATGCGGTATGATACTTATAATCCTGCTAAAATCAATGGTTTTATTTTAAAACAAAATGTGTTAAAACAGGTAAAAAAAGAGCTGTTGGACATGGATAAGCAAACACGCGCTAAATATGTCGGAACAGGCAGAGAAGATTTGATCATCACTGGAATTGATATTGTTAATCAAATATATGATATCTTAGGCTTTAAAGATGCAATAGTAATAGATGATAGTTTACGCGAAGGACTTGCTTTTTATTATTGTGATAAATTAAAGTGAGTCTTAATCTAATTAACAGTTATATTTTTCTATAATCTTGATAATTTTTAACAAGGAGATGCTATGAAGATTAGCGGTGCACAGATGGTTATTGAGGCATTGATAGCAGAAAATGTAGATACCGTTTTTGGTTATCCAGGCGGCGCTATCATGAATATTTATGATGAGATATATAAGCAAAATTCATTTAAGCATATCCTAACAAGACATGAGCAGGCAGCCGTTCATGCTGCCGAGGGCTATGCTAAGGTTAGCGGAAAAGTCGGTGTTGCTATGATCACTAGCGGTCCTGGCTTTACAAACGCAGTTACAGGCTTGGCAGATGCATATATGGATTCGGTTCCGTTAGTTGTTATAAGCGGACAGGTGCCTATGAGTTTGATTGGCACTGATGCCTTTCAAGAGATTGATGCAGTCGGTATCAGCCGTTCTTGCACAAAGCACAATTATCTAGTTACTGATGCAAAAGATTTGCCACGTGTTTTAAAAGAAGCTTTTTACATAGCATCTTCTGGTCGTCCTGGTCCTGTGCATGTTGATATTCCTAAAGATATAACGGCTCAAATAGAAGTCTTTGATTATTCTACGCCCATACATTTGGAGACATACAAGCCTACTATTAAAGGTAATGTCCGTCAAATTAAAAAGGCTGTTATGGCTATTAAAGAGGCAAAAAGACCTCTTTTTTATATAGGTGGAGGAGCGATTAATTCTAATGCCGCACAAGAGGTTCGAGAATTTGTGAAAATGACCGGTATTCCTGCTGTTGAGACATTTATGGCTAGAGGAACGCTAAGATATGATGATCCGCTTTTGATCTCAATGCCTGGAATGCATGGTAGTTATGCCGCAAATATGGCAATGAGCGAGACAGATTTGATGATATCTCTTGGCGCTAGGTTTGATGACAGGGTAACAGGGAAGTTAAGCGAATTTGCCAAACATGCAAAGATTATACATGTAGATGTTGATCCTGCTAGTATTTCAAAAATAGTCAAAGTTGACTATCCGATAGTGGGTGATTTAAGGCATGTGGTAAAGAATATGATGGAGATAGCATCAAGTGTTATTGAGAAGGAGCGCTATGAGCCTTGGCTTGAAAGCGTAGAGCATTTTGACAAATTGCACCCACTTTCATATAAAGAAGATTCCGATAAATTAAAACCGCAGTGGGTCATACAAAGGGTAGGTGAGCTTTTAGGTGAGTGTGCAAATATCACAACTGATGTTGGTCAACACCAAATGTGGACTGCTCAGTTTTATCCATTTTCAAGGCCTAGACAACTTATCAGTTCAGGCGGTTTAGGGACTATGGGCTTTGGTTTTCCAGCAGCCATCGGAGTAAAAGTAGCCGATTTTGAGCGAGTTAGCATTAATATTACTGGCGATGGTTCGATTTTGATGAATATTCAAGAACTTATGACGGCAGTTGAAAAAAAGATACCTGTTATTAATATTATATTGAACAATAATTTTTTAGGAATGGTAAGACAGTGGCAGACTCTTTTTTACGATAAAAGGCACTCTGAGACTGATTTAAGTATGCAGCCTGATTTTGTTATGTTAGCCAAAGCTTTTGGAGGAATTGGATATGTTGTCCATACAAAAGAGGAGTTTGATGCTGCTTTAAATGATGCGGTTGAAAAAAATATCGTAGCTATGATAGATGTGCGCATAGATAGGTTTGAAAATGTTATGCCTATGGTGCCGTCAGGCGGTTCACTGTTTAATATGATGTTAGAATACAAGGAAAAATAAATGGAAGCAGTAAGACGAGTAATTTCTGTGGTTGTATTAAATGAAGCAAGCGTTCTCTCTAGAATAACGGATCTTTTTTCAGGAAGAGGTTACAATATCACATCTTTAACAGTTGCCCCAATTCCTAAAAGTAAATATTCGCGCTTGACTATTGTTACATCAGGGTCTATGCGGGTAATTGAGCAGATTACAAAACAACTCCATAAGCTTATACCGGTTTTAAAGGTTATAGAGCATTGTGATGCTGTTGAAAAAGAGATGGTTTTGGTAAAATTTTCAAGCGATAACAGTATAAGTGATATTGAGACAATATGTAGTGCATACAATGGAAAAATAGTTAATGCCGGTGATGGTTTTTTCATAGCTTTAATAGCAGATGAATCACAAAGAATGGATAATTTTTTAGATGCTATAGAACGTTTTCATCCTAAAGAGATTGTAAGAAGCGGTACTGTCGCGCTTGAGCGTTAAAAATGCTACTCTCAGAGATTGCTTCATCACTTGATTGTGAATATTTTGGAGACAATGTTGATATCTATGGTATGAATGATCTTTTTCATGCAGGTAGCGGTGAACTAAGTTTTGTGAGTGATAAAAAATATATCCCGTCTTTAGCTTCTTTAAAAGCGTCTGCCGTTTTAATCTCAAAAGATTTACTTCAATATTTGCCTAATGATATCGCATATATAGTGTGTGAAAACGTATCTTTAACTATGGCGTACGCTACAAAACTTTTTGAACTTAAAAAGATAGAGCCGACGGATAAGAAAACATCTATAGGCAAACATACTTATATTGATAAAAACTGCAATATTGAACAGGGTGTTATTATCAGAGATAACTGTACCATAATGGCAGGTGCATATCTTGGATCATGTGTTGTTGTGGGTAATAACACCGTTATCTATCCAAATGTCACCATATATAGAGATACCATGATTGCCAATAATTGCATAATCCACTCAGGCAGTGTTATAGGAGCAGACGGATTTGGATTTGCTCATACTGCCGATGGACATCATATTAAAATTTATCATACGGGTAATGTTGTTGTTGAAAATGATGTTGAAATAGGTGCAAATTGTGCAGTTGATAGGGCTGTTTTTGGCTCAACTGTTATCAAAAAAGGTGTAAAACTAGATAATTTTATCCATATAGGACACAACTGTGAGATAGGTGAGTATTGTTTACTAGTTGCTCAAAGCGGGGTAGGGGGCTCTACTACTTTGGGGAGAAACTGTGTAGTTAGCGGTCAAAGTGCTTTTGCAGATCACTTAGATATAGCTCCTTTTTCAACCTTTACAGCTAGAAGTGGAGTAATAAAGTCAATTAAGCAACCAAATGGTATCTGGAGCGGTTATCCGTTAATGACACATCAAAAATGGATGAAACTTCAAATAAAAATAGCAAGATTATTAAAAGAAGAAAAATGGACATTAAACAAATAGCTGAGATTATAGGTGCAAAGTACAGTGGTCAATCTTTTGAGATCAAAAAAATAAATACCTTGCTAGATGCACAGCCCTCGGAGATATCGTTTGTATCAAATGATAAATATATCAAAGATATATATCAAACAAAAGCCGGCGCATTGATAGTTGACGGCAATAACGCAGATAAAGCCCCATCTTCGACAATTACGCTTGTTGTAGATGAGCCGTATGTTGCTATGGCAAAATTATCACAATATTTTTCATCATCAATTGAGAGCAGTATAGATAAAAAAGCAGTTATCGGCAAAGGCAGCATTGTATCTGAAAAAGCAGAATTGAGAAATAATGTAAACATCGGTAAAAACTGTCATATCATGGCCAATGTCTATTTAGGAGATAATGTTGTTGTAAAAGATAATACTATACTTTATCCCGGTGTAGTTATTTATAGAGACTGCCACATCGGTTCAAATTGTATTGTTCACGCTAACAGTGTAATTGGTGGTGACGGGTTTGGTTTTGCAACTTCTAAAACAGGTCAGCATATTAAAATCTATCAAAATGGAAATGTAATAATTGAAGATGATGTTGAGATAGGCAGTTGTACTACTATAGATAGAGCCGCTCTTGGGAGTACGCTTATTAAAAAAGGTGTGCATATTGATAATCTCGTGCAAGTTGCCCATAACTGTGAGGTGGGTGAATATAGTGTACTGGTATCACAAACCGGCTTGGCAGGTTCATCTAAGCTTGGGCACCATGTCGTAATGGGCGGTCAAAGTGCTACATCGGGTCATCTTGAGATCGCACCTCTTACAACACTAGCCGCTAGAAGCGGTGTTACCAAATCAATCAAGACAAGTGGTAAGGTTTTTGGAGGATTCCCTTTAATGCAGCAGAAATCATGGTTGAAACTTCAGGCAAAATTGGCTAAACTATTGAAAACTTAAAAGGATACGTAATGTCAGAAAATAAAATAGAATCAACAATAGCTCTTCACGGTACAAAAAAAGGTGTGATTTCGATTTCAAAAATCGAAGAGCCTTATGGTGAGGGAAGCGGTACAGTTGCCAGTATAGGTATTTCATTGGGTGGTAATGCGGATGAACCTGATTGGAAAGTTCATATTCCCATTGAAAATCTAGAAGAGGTTATTGCAGTTTTAAATACTCTTAAGTAAAAGCTAAGAAATAAAGTCTTTACTCGTCCTTGTATTTGTAAAGACTTTATATTAATGCATTATTTTAATGTTGCTACATACTTTTTAATACGATTGATTCCCTCTTCAATGCTGCTTATATCTGTAGCAAAACTAAACCTAAAATATCCTTCGCTTCCAAATCCTAGACCCGGAACAACGGCAACACCTGTTTTTTCAAGTAAATTTTTGCAAAATGTAACTGAATCGTTACTCACTGATTTTATATTTACAAACAGATAAAACGCGCCCATAGGAGATAAAACAGACAATCCGTCAATATCGTTAAATAGTCTAACTGCTACATCTCTTCGTTTTTGAAACTCTAGTCGCATTTTTTCTATATCTTTATCGATACTTCCATTTAGTCCAAAAATAGCAGCTTTTTGCGTGATTGAATTAATATTTGATGTGCTTTGACTTTGAAGTTTTTTAGTAGCTTGTACAATATCTTCTCTATATGCCGCCATATATCCAAATCTCCACCCCGTCATAGCCGCAGATTTACTGAGTCCGTTTATCGTGATGGTACGCTTAAACATATCATCACTGACAGATGCTGTTGATGTAAATTGTCCATCATATATCAATTTTTCATACATCTCATCGCTTGCCACTAAGATATCTGTACCTTCTAAAATTTTTCCAATAGCAGTTAACTCATCTTTGGAATATACTGTACCTGTAGGATTGGAAGGGGATGTTAAAACAAGCATTTTTGTTTTGTTTGTAATCGCATCTTTTAGCTGTTGGGGAGTCATTTTAAAATTTGTTGTATCTGTTGTTGTGACCTCTATCACCTTGCCGCCACAATATTTGACGATTTCAGGGTATGTTACCCAGTATGGAGCCGGAATAATAACTTCATCTTCTTCTTCGATTACAACTGAAAAGAGATTGAATAAAGACTGTTTGGCACCATTATTTACTATAACGCCTGCCATATTATATGTAAGGTTGTTATCTTTTTTAAGCTTATCTATAATAGCTTGTTTTAACTCAGGAATTCCGTCAACTGCGGTATATTTTGTAAAACCCTCATTTATGGCTGTAATTGCTGCATCTTTGATGGGTCTTGGAGTATCAAAATCTGGCTCACCTGCAGAGAAGCTAAGTATATCTTTGCCCTCTGCTTTGAGGTCTGCCGCAAGATTTGATACAGCTATTGTAATTGATGTCGAGAGTGCACTGATGCGTTTTGTTAGCATAAACTATACCTTATGTTTTTTTCAGATTATACCAAAAAAATACTCAATATTTTATGTTGTAAGATACTGAGATTGAATTATACAAATAATTTTTTAAGAGGATTGATGCTAGTTTTGCATAGATTGAATAAATGAATTATATATCTCTTCGAGTTTCAAATCTTTTTCTAAAATCTCTTTATCATCTTGCATCATTATATGTTCTAGTATCGCGACACGCTTTAAAAGGTATTCAAACATCTCTTTGTTGATATCTGGTAGTTTATTGTGCATAAACGGATCTTTGCATCGTCCTTTTTCTATGGTGTGAGCAGGAATTCCAATAGCAGTTGAATTTGGCGGAACATCCCTAACAACAACAGAGTTAGCACCTATTTTAGAGTTTTCTCCTATAGTTATGTTTCCTAATACTTTTGCTCCCGCACCTACAACCACATGACGCTTTATAGTTGGATGGCGTTTATGCATATCAAGACTCACACCACCTAGTGTTACACCCTGATAAATTAAGACATCATCTTCTATGATGGTTGTCTCACCGATAACCACGCCAAAACCATGATCTATAAAAACACGTCTGCCTATGGTTGCTGCCGGGTGTATATCTATATTTGTCCAAATTTGATTAAAGCCCATTATCACTCTTGCCGTGCGCGTTAATCCAAGCTTGTGCAATTTATTTGATATTCTATACCAAAATATAGCCCAAATACCTGGATAATTAAATAAAAAATTTAATTTTGATGTTAAAGCGGGGTCATTATGATAGGCGTTTGAAAAATCTTCTCTTATTTGTTTAAAAATACCCAAAATTTTATCCTGTTAGTTTGTCGTATCTAAATATCCGTTTTGATACATATATATTTCAAGTTTTTGTAGTGTATCATTTTTTTCTTCTTCTGTATTAAAATTATTTTGTGAAAGATTTGTTTTAAGCTGCAAAAGTAAATCTTTAGAATTATAGCCTATATCATCTAAAATATCCATGATACTTATAGAATCTTCAATGTTATCTAGTATAAATCCATCATTTGTTATAGTGACTGTGCATTCGCTAGGGTGTTCAAATAGGTTGTGCTTCATACCTAGTGTTTCTTGATATGCTCCTATGTTAAAAAAAGCAAGATAATAATCTTCATCGTCCAAATTAACATCATGCAAATATAACGGTTTTGCAGGATTGAAGCCGATCTCCCCGTCACTATCACATGTAATGTCCCACAGTGAAGCGGGTAAAATAGGCTTTATGTTAAGATGGTCTATCGGCATAACAGGAAATTCTTGACTTAACCCCCAATAATCAGGCAGGCTTTGAAAAATTGAGCAGTTTATTAGATATTTTTCTTGTA
>WFMO01000122.1 GCA_015489055.1 Helicobacteraceae bacterium
GTGTACCAATATAGGGCTTTGTTTGTATCTTGTTTTACCCCTTGAGCATTATAATACATAGCAGCAAGATTGTATTGTGCTTGTATATTATTGTGCTTTGCTTGAAGCTTTAACTCTTTTATGCTTTTTTTATATATTTGTATTGATTTTGTTTTTGCTAAATTTACAGGCGCACTATTTTGATGATATATCATGATATTGTGTCTAGCACGATATTGCCAATACCGACTCAGCTGTGTATTGCGTCTTACTCCATATCCGTAATGATACATGTAGCTTAGATTTTGCTGCGCCCAGGCGTTACCTGCGTGAGCAGCTTTTTTATACCAATACATAGCTTGTTTATAATTACGCCTCACTCCCAAAGCACGCATATACATATTGCCGATATTATACTGCGCCCAGTCGTTGCCGCCGTATGCTGCTTTTTTAAACCAATAAAAAGCTCTTTTGTAGTTTAGTCTTACACCCTGTGCGTTATAGTACAACAGCCCAAGTTCAAATTGCGCTAAAGTATTGTTTTGTTTGGCTGCTTTTTTATACCAATACATAGCTTTTTTATAGTTTTGAAGAACACCTTCCCCGCTATAATACATAGCTCCCATATTAAACTGAGCTTGACTATTACCAAACACAGCGGCTTTATGAAGTAATAAAACTGAAGTTTGACTACGTGCTAATAATAAAATACACATCGATAAGATTAAAAGAATTTTTTTCATCACTATACTTTTTTAGCTATATTATATCAATTATTTAGATACAATTTGCTTATGAATAAACAGGCGAACTTAGATAATATAAAAACACCGTGTTATGTATGTGAAGAGGAGCTATTGGAGCATAATCTCAAGGTGCTACAAAGTATTCAGGATGAAAGCGGGGCTAAGATAATTTTAGCCCTAAAGGGTTTTGCTATGTACTCTACCTTTGATATGGTTGTAAAATATCTAAAAGGATGCACGGCCAGCGGACTTTATGAAGCTAAATTGGCTTACGAAGAATTTAAGCAAGATGAAAGAGAGATTCACACTTATAGTGTAGCTTTTAAAGATGAGGAGATTGAAGATATTGCCAAAATCTCAGATTATCTGGTATTTAATTCTATTGATCAGTTAAAAAAATTTAAAGATAAAGCTTTACATGTAAACAAAAACATCTCGATTTCACTGCGTGTTAATCCTGAGTTTTCTTTAGCGCCGGTTGATCTTTACAATCCATGTGGACTTTACAGTCGCCTCGGTGTCACTATTGAAAATTTTGATGAATCGGTTTTACCATTTATCGACGGGCTGAATTTTCATGCTCTTTGCGAAGAGAATGCGCAGGGACTTGAGAGTGTGTTAAAAGCATTTGAAGCCAAATTTGGAAAGTATATCAGCAGTTTAAAATATGTAAATTTTGGAGGAGGACATCATATTACAAAAAAAGGATATGATGTGCAAAAACTGATTTCGCTAATACAAGATTTTAAACATAGGCATAATAATATCGACGTTTATTTAGAACCAGGTGAAGCTGTCGGATGGCAGAGCGGTTATTTGATTGCTACAGTGTTAGATATTGTGCATAACGGTATAAATATCGCAATACTGGACACTTCGGCAGAGGCTCATATGCCCGATACATTGTCTATGCCTTACAAAGCCCAAGTCAGAGGAAGCGAGGATAACAATCCACACAGATACAGACTTGCAGGCAACACATGTCTTGCCGGAGATATCATGGGAGATTATGCATTTAAACAGCCTTTACATGTAGGAGATAAAATAATTTTTGAAGATCAGATACATTATACTTTTGTAAAAAATACAACTTTTAACGGTGTAAAACTACCATCATTGGCTATTTTAAGAAAAAATAAAAAATTGGATATAATAAAAGAATTCGGATATCAAGAGTATAAAAACAGGCTGTCTTAAACAAAAAAAAGGAGAGAAAATGCAACAGGACAAACAAAGATGGAATGAAAAATACGCTACCTATCCAATGCCTAGTAATACCGCAAAAATAGTAGAAAAATATATAGATTTCGCTAACAAAGGTACAGCTCTTGATTTAGCATGCGGAACAGGTAGAAATACGTTTTTTATGGCGACAAAAGGTTTTGTAGTTGACGCTGTTGATATATCAAATGTGGCTTTAGATAAGATACAAGAACATAAAAATATCAAAAAACTAGAAAAAGACTTGGATGAATACAGCCTAATAAAAGATAGATACAACCTTATTGTAAATTGTAATTATCTAGATCGCCGCTTAATGTCTCAAATGAAAGATGCACTTAAAAAGGATGGCATTTTAATTTTTGAAACGTTTGTAACGGCAGAGGGTGATGATTATCACCATCCGTCAAATGAGGATTTTTTACTAAAGATAAATGAACTCCTTCATACTTTCATAGGTCTTGATATTATTTACTATGAAGAAAAAGATGAGATAAATTTAAGAGGCGAGAGAGCAAAAATCGCCTCTCTTGTCGCTAAAAAATCATAATACCGCTAAGGAGTCGTATTGGATAACAAACCATGGCTTGTTAGTTTGGCATATTATCTTGCAAGCTCAAGAAAATATCAAAAGATAAAAGATTTTTTTTATAATCTTTTAGAAAATTCACACTATAAGTATAATAAATTTTTTAATATTTTTATGATTATAGTTGTACTAGTCAGTGTAACTAGCTTAGTCATTGATGTGCAATATGATATTCCCAATTGGTTAAATAATTTTGATCTTTATTTTGTAACTATTGTTTTTATCATTGAATATATTTTGCGTATATGGGTGTATAGCGACATTAAAAAAATTATTATTGAAGAGTATGAAGAACGTATATTTTTTGGTAAAAAACTTTCACTGGTAAGACTTTATATCAAAATATTTAAAGATAAATGGAGCTATGTCTCATCTTTACCCTCCATTATAGATTTATTGGCGATTTTACCCAGCTACAGAGGGTTAAGAGCGCTAAGGGTGTTGATTTTATTTAGAGCATTTAAAATGCTCAGATACACAAAAAGTCTGACTGGTTTTTTAGATGTTTTAAAAAGAAAGAAAACTGAGCTATTAACGCTTTTTACGTTAGCCGGGTTTTTTATTTTTATAGCCGGTATTATGCTGTATGTTATTGAAGGTAATAAAAATCCACATATACATAACTTGTTTGATGCTTTTTATTGGGCATTGGTCACAATTTCAACGGTTGGATATGGAGATATTGTGCCTGTGACTCCGGAAGGACGAGCTGTATCTATGCTTATTATCGCAACCGGGGTAGGGCTTATAGCTTTTATCACATCAGTTATAGTATCTGCATTTAGCGAGAGGATTAGTTCTCTAAGGGAGGAGAAAGTTTTTCAAGATGTGTCTAAAAAGCGTCACCTTACAGTGTTGTGTGGGTATGGATTGCTGGGTCGCCTTATAGCTAAAGGATTGGAAAAAGAAAAGATAGATTTTATTGTTTTAGATATTGATGAAAAAATGACTGCTTTAGCTGATAATGACGGATATTACGCTTTAAATGCCGATGCTACAAAAAGCAAGATTTTTGAAGAGATTGGCTTAAAGGATAATATAGCACATGTATTATGTATGACGTCAGATGATATTCAAAATGCCTTTATAGCAGTAAATGTCAAAAGTTTAAATCAAAATATAGTTGTAACAGCTAGGTGCAGTGACAGCGATGTTGCAAAAAAACTTGCCTTTGTAAAGGTTGATCATATTATCATGCCTGAAGATATAGCCGGTAAAATGGGAGTTGTGTATGCGGGTGAACCTGCGGCATTTGAGGTTTTGTTATCAATTATAGAACATAAACATAAAACACAGATTGATGAGATACATATAACGGCAGAAAGCTATTTTGACGGTAAAAGTATCAAAGAGATTGATTTTAACAGTTTACGTCTTATATTTTTGGGAGTTGTTAAAGCCAATAAAGAGATGGGTGATTTTGGTTCGTTTATTTTTAATCCACAAAAAGAATACATCTTACACGGTGGCGACAAACTTGTTTGTATTGGATATCAAACAGCTATTGCAAATGTTAAAAGGATGGTATAAAAATTGATGCAAAAAAATAATATTATAATTTTTGGATATGAAACATTTGGACAGTATCTTTATGAAAGTCTTCTTGATGCTGATTATAACATAAAAATTGTAAGTTTTGATGATAAGTTTACAAGTAAAGCTAAAGAGCAAAATATAGATATCATAAAAATTGATATTAAAAAAGATAGCGATATACAATCTTTAAATATCGATGAATATCATGATTTATTATATTGTGCTATGCCTAAAACCGCAGATAATCTTTTTTTGGTTTTAACGCTTCGCGCTTTATATAAAGATGCGATTATTATTGCGATGAGTAATTCACACGAAAATACGCGTAAATTAAGATATGCCGGTGCCAGTAATATAGTAGATATGTATGAAGCCACATCAAGAAGAGTAGTTAACATCTTAACAAAACCTGCCGTTACAAAAGTCCTTGATGAGATTGTATATAAACAAAACCGCTTGAAGATGGCTGAAATAAAGATACCAAAAAACAGCCCCTTAGTAGGTAGAAGTATTGAGGACGTAGATTTTAAGGAGATGGGTATTGTACTAATAGCGATTATTGATGAAGCCTTGGATCATAAATTTAGTTTTACAGATCACAGAATCAACCATAGACTAGATGACAATGATACATTGGTTGTTGTTGCCATGAGAGATGATTTGGAGATTTTTAAATCAAATTTGCAAAACGTATAATTATATTGTATAATAAAGCATTAAAGGAGTAACTTTTGAAAATCGTTAACCCATCATGTGATAATCTTGAACACTCAACAGTAAAAGAGGTCCCTATAACTTGTGATGAGTATAACGGTTTGATGAATATACAATCGGTTGTTTTAAAAATGGTTGCAGAAAATTTGGGTAGTGAACTTATTTTTGATAAACTGTGTCAAATGGCTGAAAAGCTGCTTCCAAACTCTGTCGCTTCGATTATGATTCTTAACAATAAAACAAAACGGCTAAACGTTTTAGCCGCACCCTCAATTCCACAAGAAGGAAAAGATGCTTTAATGGGGCTAAAACCGGGGCCTGGTGGCGGTTCATGCGGCAATGCCATATTTCATAACGAACCAACATTTGTAAAAAATACTTTTAAAGATACAAAATGGAGCGATATCAGAGATATCGCATATAATTTTAACATATGCTCTTGTTGGTCAATGCCTATTCGTCAAAAAAACGGAGAGCCGATTGGAACATTTGCACTTTCATCGTTTGAGCATAGATTACCCTCTTTATTTCATAAAAACTTACTGCAAACGGCTGCTGAAATTGTTTTGATAGTTTTAAATTTAAAACGGCAAGAGCAAACTATTTTAAAAAATCAAAAACGCATTAAGTTATTTGCCACGGCTTTGGAAAACACTAATGAAGGCCTATTTATCACAGATAAAAACAATAAAATCATTGAAATAAATAATGCTTTTACAGAGATTTTAGGCTACAAAAAGGATGAAGTCTTAGGACAAGATCCAAAAATATTTGCTTCAGGTAAGCA
>WFMO01000123.1 GCA_015489055.1 Helicobacteraceae bacterium
GCCAAATATGGCGCTTTTTGCATAATACCTCCCATATCTCCCATCTGCCAACTTCCTGTTTTTTCATGAAAGATACCTGCTATAACAAACAAGATAGATATTGTCAAAGCATGCCCTATCATCTCAAAGAGTGCAGAAGACAGACCACTGAAGCTAAGCGCTGAGATAGCGATGGCAACTAACCCCATATGTGAGATAGAACTGTATGCGACCATCTTTTTAATGTGAGTCGTATATAACGCCATAAAAGCGGAATAAAACAAAGTGGCAAGCCCTAAAATGAGTATAATATAGTCATATTTTTGTGCTTGATGGGGCAGCATCAAAACAACCAGACGAATCATCCCATAAGCTCCCATCTTTAAAAGCACCCCGGCTAAAAGTGATGATACCGGTGCCGGGGCTTCAACGTGCGCAATCGGCAGCCATGTGTGAAATGGAAAAAGCGGCATTTTTATGGCAAAAGCGATAAATAAAAGCCACCAGATAAGTGCCGGAGTCGTGAGTACTCCCTCTTTTATCTGCGTCATATCAAATGTTCCGCTTTGTTTATATAAAAGAAAAAAAGCGAGTAGCATCAACATTGAAGCTAAATGGGTATATATAAAAAATTTCATAGCCGCAAAAATACGCTGTTTATCTCCCCAAATACCTATTAAAAAATACACCGGTATCAAAGTGAGTTCCCAAAAGATAAAAAACCATAACAAATTTGTACTCATAAAAAGACCAAAAATCGGACCTGCAAAAAAGATAAGGAGTGAAAAATATGCACTTTGATGCTTTACACTCCAACTAGTAAGCGTAACAAATATAAGCAATACCGAAACCAATAACAGCATAATTACGCTAAATCTATCCACTTGCAGCGTTAAAACAAAATCAAACCTTTTAACATCCAAATAACTACCAAGTATCGTGTATCCGCTTGGCAAAAGATTTGCATATGTCAGCCAAGCTTCAATAAACAATGCGACAAAAAGCGCTAGAGCTATATATTTTGCACCGCCTATCCTGCGCGTAAAAAGATAGATATATCCAGCTAAAAGCATTGGTAAAAATATCGTTAAAAGATAAATCATGCCCTAGCTCCTATCATAACTGTCAAAATGACAAGTCCAACCAAAAATATAACCCCGCCTGTATAATCACCGCTTTTTTTGGTGTTCGTTTTAGATAATCGGCTAAATACAGCATGAGAAACGCCATTTGTTCCATCAATCGCCGCATCTATTAGGTGTGTATCAATATAAGTTACCACCTTTGCCAGAAAATCCACCACAATGTTATGAGTAAACCACGTAATAAAACGCTCCACATAATAACCATTTAGCAAAATATTGTGTATGCTCTTTATCAGCGGCTGGGCAATAAGTTTCTTAACCAAATCAAGCCTTAGATAATAAAAATAATACATAATACCGGCTAAAGAGATAATAACGCCCAGTACCACCGGCATCATATGAGCAACGTGAGGTTCTATGTATTTAGCAGAGATAATATAATCTGCCAAATCTTTTTGAAAAAATCCTAAAACCAAAGTGGTCACCGCCATAATACCAAGAGGAAGAGATATCCAAAATTTTGATGGGGTCTTAACTGCATTGAAAAGTTCAATATCTCGTGGTTTTCCTGCAAATATCAAAATCCACATTCTGGTAATATAAGCGATGCTAAGCAATCCTCCGATAAGTGTCAGTGCCGTTATGATATCGCCATGATTTGTAACAATAGTCGTTGCAAAAATAGCATCTTTTGAAAAATATCCGCTAAATGGAGGTATGCCGCCAAGCGAAAGAGCACCCATCGCCATAAAGATAGCAACTAAAAAAAGTGGTTTTTTAAGCCCGCCAAACCTCCACATGTCTTTTGTGTCATTCGTTGACAACATAACAGCTCCCGCACCTAAAAACAAAAGCGCTTTAAAAATCGCATGATTGCTTAAATGCATCATGCCCGCTGCTAGTGAGCCCACACCAAGACCTACAAACGCAAGAGCTAAATGTGACATTGTAGAATAAGCAAGCACTCTTTTCATTTCACTTTGCACAAGCGCGCTGGTAGCTCCCACAAACACTCCAAGAGCAGCGATACTAGCTACCACAATCAAGGCGCCTCCAGCAGCATAAAAACCAAATAATCTAGCTACGATATATATACCGCTATTGACCATAGTGGCACCGTGAATCAGCGCTGAAACCGTTGTTGGTCCCTCCATAGCTCGAAGCAGCCACGGAAAAAACGGAAACTGACCCGATTTGCCAAGTGCTGCTATCAAAATAAAAATGGCTACAACAAATGATACATGTGAGCTAATCTTGCCACTTGTTGCCAAATGGTCAATAGTGACCATATTTAGTGTTCCGGCGTAATAAAAAAGCAGCCCAAGCGAAGCAAACAAAAATATATCCCCGGCTTTTGTATATAAAAATGCACTCACGCCGGAGTCTGCAGGTGCCTTTTGCTCATGCCAAAACGATATAAGCAGATAACTGGCAAGTCCCATAAGCTCCCATCCGGTAAACAGACCGCTAAGCTGCTTTGCGCTGACTAAGAGTATCATGCCGCCTATAAAAAAAAGCATATAGCCGTAATAACGAGGCTGATGCGGATCCTCTGCCATATAATCATGTGAATAATGAATGTCTAAAAACCCAAGCCCCGACACAATAAGCAGCATCACCATTGAAAGATGATCTATATATAAACCAATAGGAATACTAAAATGCCCGAACCTAAACCAATTAATATCTACACTGATGGGATTTGTGTAATGAAAAAAGAGATACAAGACAGCTATAAAAAGTGATAAAGTAAGTATCTCAGATATCCAAAAAGCTATTTTTTTGTCTATTTTTCCAAAACCGTAAGCTAGCAAAGCTGCCGCAAAAGGACTGATAACTAGATAAAGAACCAACTCATTCATCATAACTCTCCCTATCAAGCTGATCGGGGTTTGTAGCTTTTGTAAACTTGTTTGCACCTACAAAGATTAAAGTACCCGTTGCCGCTTCAAGCGTGGCTAAAACCATAATAAGATATGCGAGCGGTATATTTTGTGCCAAACCCAAAAAATGCGCACTAAGCGCTAACATCAAAATTACCGAATTAATAAGTATCTCAAGCGAAAAAAATATACGTAAAAAATCTTTTCTTGATGAAACTCCGTATAATCCCAAACTAAAAAGGGCAAAAGCAAACATCATGTCAATCTCAAACATCTTTCCTCCTCTTTGGCTTTAAAACCTTTATCATTTTAACAGTTGCGTACAGTAAGCTTGAACCAATTAAAGCCAAAATAATCGTAAAATCGCTGTAGTAACGACTAAACAGAAGGTTTGATGGCTTATGCGTATTTGCCAAATATACGATATCTTTTACATGTAAATAAAAAAACGTCACAAGAAGTACAAAAATTGCAAAGGCCCCAAATGCCGCCCACAGCCTGTTTGGTGATGGTTTTGAGTCAGTCCCTATAATAGCCATTCCTAAAAGAATCAACACAGCTACGCCACCGGTATAGACAAAAATCTGAAAAAGTCCTAAAAGCTGTTCATTTAAATACAAATAATAAACGCCAAGCGTCAGCATCATCAAAGCAAACGAAATAATGGCTGAGATACTGTTTTTAAACTCTAAAGACGCAACAGCAAAAAGAAGCGTAATCACTAAAAATACAATATCCATATTAGCCCTCCTTCTCTTTGTTGCTACCTGCTTGAGCGATTACAGGAGTTGCTTTTTGCGCAAGATCTTTATCAACATCAACTTGCTTGCTAATAACTGCCTCACCACTTTCAATCGTAGGCTGTTCATCGATTTTTTTACCGGCTGCTTTGGCTTCTTGGATAGCTTTTTGCTGTTTTTGTTTCTCTTCAAACTCTTTTTTAACACGCTGCGCTTCATCTTTTTCAAGCCGGCTTTTGATATAGCTCTCAGGAAAATTTGCATGAACCCAAAAATGCTCCTGGTCATCATGCCAACCGCCGGTTAGCGCATCATACCTGCCACCGCTAAGTGCTATAGATTTTGTAGGCTTAGTCGGGCACACATCTTCACACAATCCACAAAAGATACATGTAGCAACATTAACCTCTGGAAAAATATTTTGTCTGGCAAAAGGCATATGTTTCATGGTAATTGCGCCTGTTGGACAGATTTTATCACACAAATCACAACTGATACAAGTCTGCGAATTTACGTGAATCTCTCCTCTGTAGCGCGCAGGATTATGCATAGGTGTATATCTTACATCTACTTTTGCTGGACTATCGGCGGTAAAAAAAGTCTTTGACATTCTATATAACTTATGCACGATATCGTCTATTATCATATTCCACTTCCCATAAACAAAGTTTTAGCAACAAAGATCCATGCTAAATTTAACAAACTAATTACTATGAGATATCTCCAGCAAAAGGCAAGCATCTGCTGCATAGTTATCCTGACAATACCCGCTCTTAGAACAATCATAAAAAACAAGATAAGCACCATCTTTAAAAATAAAAAGATATAGCCATTAAAAAAGATTCCCCTATATCCTCCCATAAACAAGGTGGCACCGCCGGCAAACAGTATTGAAAATTCTGCAAATTTAGTTAGTTGCAGTAAAAAGTAGTTTGTACCGCTATACTCAGTATATACTCCATAAACTATCTCCTGTTCAGCTTCTGGAATATCAAAAGGAGGCTGCTCTAAAAGCCCTAAAAAAGCTGTCAAAAATATGATAAATCCCGGAAATAAAATAGCAAAACTAAGCCAACTGCTGTCTTGAACTATGCCTTGTAGATTCATAGTGCCAAATAAAATCGCCGGCGATAAACAGGCAAGAAAAAAAGCTGTTTCCATTGATATCATCTGTACAAGTACACGCACTCCGCCAAGAAGAGCATATTTATTTGAGGAGCTAAAAGCAGTTAAAAAAAGCAAAATAGGCTCCAAACCTATTAAAATAACAAATATTATGACACCATAAGATGAGCGCACAACTATCTCTGTAGGAGTCCACGGGATAACAGCAGTAGGTAAAAGTGCAATGATTAGAGTAATAAGCGGCATTAATGAAAAAAGATATATATTCGCATCCTTTGGAGTGATGCTTTCCTTTGTCCACAATTTACTCAGATCAAAAATAGTCTGAAAACTCCCGGCCGGTCCGTTAAAATGAGGGCCCACACGCTTATGCATAGGAGCTAAAATCTTTCTAAACACCCAGTATAATCCCACGCTGACAAGCAAAAGATAACCGATTCCCGGAAACAGTAAGATTTCATACAACAGATGACCCATATGCTCTCCTTCTTATCTGTCTAAATCGCCCTGACAGATATATAAACTGCCAAAAACCAATGGTATATCAGATATTGTTTGACCCGCTAAAAGGTGATTTAACATCATGGTATGATTAAAACTAGGCGCTTTAATTTTTAATCTATACGGATTAGTCGCTTTTTCCTGCGTGACTAGATGATACAAAACTTCACCCCTTGACCATTCAACACGACTAATTGCCTCGCCTTTTGGCAATCTTTTTGGAAATTTTACTTTATGATCTTTTGTCGGATTAAATTCGC
>WFMO01000124.1 GCA_015489055.1 Helicobacteraceae bacterium
CTTTTATTTGAGAAGCAAGTCTTTTCACATCACTTTTTTTTCTCAAACCCATTGGGAAAAGTAATCTAGGAACTATGTCTTTGTTTATAAAAAATAAAAAATAGCTCTGATCTTTATTGTCATCTTTTGCTTTGAGCAAATATTTTCCATCATGTTGTATGTAGTGCCCTGTTGCTATATATTTGGCATTAACTGTATCGGCAAATTTTGCCATTTCACCAAACTTTAGATTTCTGTTGCATAAAGCACATGGATTTGGGGTATGTCCCTCTTTGTATGTCTGCACGAACGGATTAACAACTTTATCTTGAAAGGTCTCTTCCAAATTCAAAATATGCAGCTTAACACCTACAAAGTCCGCAGCCGCTTGAGCACGAGCTTGATGTATCTCATGATAACCAGGTCTTGAGTGTAGTCTCATATAAACACCTTCAACCTCATACCCCTCTTCTTTTAACAAAAGTGTCGAAACCGTAGAATCTACGCCCCCGCTCATGCCTATTAATACTTTATTGTTATTCATTTTTTATCTTTTTTAGAATTTTTATGATTTTAATTTATGCAATCTATCTGCTTTGCTGCCGATACTAGTTATTTGCACACCAAAGTTTCCATCGACTATTACCACCTCACCCTGTGCTATTACATGGTCATCTACTAAGATATCCAGCGGATCATTGGCTAATTGATTTAACTCTATAACAGAGCCAATATCCATACTCAGCACATCTTTTAAAAGCATTTTCTTTTTTCCTATGCGCACTTTTAACGGTAATTTGACATCTAAAATCAATGAAATATTATTCATCTCTTTAGTGTCTAAATTTACACTTTCTGTCTCCAAAGGTTCTTTATGCTCATGGCTAGAAATATTATTTTTTATATCACTGGCTTTATTTTCTGGACTTAAAAAGAGATTTTTAAATGCATCATCAACAATAAACATAAAGATGGAATTAGTTTCACCAATAGTAAAATCATAAACATACATTTGACTATATTGATCTAAATTAACAGTTCCGTCTTCACCGATAAAATCTGCAGATTCAACTTTAAAAGTCACAACTGGCAATTCTTTTTGCGCTCCCAAGCTAGTAGAAATTGATCCCATTATATTTGAGACAATCTCCTTTATTGCATCAAGGTCATCATCATCCATACTATCTTTACTTTGACCCTCACCGCCTAGCATCAAGTCACCCAAAGCTGTTGCAATTACTGGAGGAAAGGCTAAAAGCACTTTAGCATCTATAGCTCCGCTGACTGCAATATTGACAAGAGAAATCGGAGGCAGGACATTAGACACTATAGATAATGTTTCTTCCTCCTTTTTAGCAATGTTAGGAGAATGCCCGGTCAGGCTTTGTATGGTTGCTACCATCTCTTGTTCAAATAATGTTCTAAAATCACTCATTTACAATCTCCTGTTCATCTTGCTCAACTTGATGGATATAATCTTTAGCACCCTCTATTTTCTCTTTTCTTTGCAATTCAAAATTCTCTAAAGCGCGTTTTACATGATCTTTTTCTGTTTCTAGCAGTTCGATAATTTTAACCGATTTTCTAAAGCGTCTCAGCCCTATTTCGCCTTGAAATCTATTTTTACCGTCAACTGATAACATTACAATATCATTAGCTGCATTATCTAATCGTATAATATCACCATCTTGAAGTTCTAATATATTGCGCATTGTCAATTCTGCTTCTCCCAATATTGCTTCAACGTGCACATGTGCTCCACCGAGTAAGACCTGAAGCTCCTGATTTCTACTTTTTTTAGAGCTGGTTTCACTTAACATCAAATCTCTACTGGCTAATTTAGGCAACAAAGGCTCTAATGATATAACCGGATAGCAGATATTCATCATGCCTGAGCTATGACCTATAATGATCTCCATAACAATCATCACTACAATCTCGTTTTGAGCAACAATCTGGACAACATTTGGGCTGGACTCTTTTGATTCAATATTTGGATAAAAGTCCGTTACAGGTGTCCATGCCTCTTTTAGTGTTGACATAATAACTTTAAGTATTGTCTCAAACAGGCTAAGTTCAATATCTGAAAACTCTCTGCTTGACTCAAAAGGATCGCCTTTGCCGCCTAGTAACCTATCTAGCATAGGGTAAGCGATAGATGGATTTAGCTCCAAAATACCATTACCCTCAAGCGGCTTAAAAGAAAAAACATTGAAACTAGTCGGATTTGGCAAAGACATTAAAAATTCGCCATAAGTCATTTGATCAACAGAGTGAAGCTGTATCTCTACGATAGAACGCATGATTGACGATATTTGCGAAGAGAGTGAGCGTGCCATTTTGTCATGAATCCCACGAAATGCACGCAATTGCTCTTTTGATACTCTGTTTGGTCGCTTAAAATCGTAAAGGGTAATTTGACGCTGTGCAAATAAAGATTCCTGGGGAGATTCTTCTATCTCTTCATCACTCTCATCTACAACATCAAGTAGTGCATCTATCTCTTCTTGTGAAAGTATATCAGCCATCTATACTCCCAAACTATTTTTAATCTGCTTGATCACAGATTTATGTATTTGAGAAATTCTAGATTCTGTGATATTTAAAATAGCACTAATCTCTCGCAAAGTCAACTCTTCAAAATAATACAACTGTATCACAGTTTGCTCTCGCTGTGTTAA
>WFMO01000125.1 GCA_015489055.1 Helicobacteraceae bacterium
AATCTATCTTACCAAAATCTGCCTCTATTTTTGATGCGATAGAGTCCATATGCTCTTCATTTGCAACATCTAACTCATAAACAGCACTGCTTCCAAACTCTTTAGCGATCGGCTCAACACGTTTTTTAAGCGCATCATTTAAATATGTAAATGCCAGTTCTGCACCCTGCTTGTGGCATGCTTTTGCTATACCGTATGCTATTGATTTATCATTTGCCAGTCCTACTATAAGACCTTTTTTACCTTTCATAACCATTGTTATATATTCCTTTTGTTTTTTATTTATATTACGCATCGCATTGAGCAATGCTTATCATAGAGCAAAAATCATCTGCCTTTAATGCCGCTCCGCCTACTAAAACACCGTCAACATTTGAAAGTAACGTTATCTGCCTAATGTTGTCTGGCTTTACGCTTCCGCCATACAATATCGGAGCTTTACATGCAGTTCTTAACGCGGCATGTACATCTATTATCTCTTTGTCTGAGGGAAGGTGCCCCGAACCTATCGACCATACGGGCTCATAAGCTAAGATAAGGTCTTTATAGCCCAAATCAACGCCTTGAAGCTGAGAAGTGAGATACTCCATCGTTTTGACATCTCCTTGCTCTCTTATCTCTTTTGGTTCGCCTACGCAAAATACGATTTTATATCCTAAATTTTGAAAATATTTAAACTTTTTGGCAATGAGGTCTTGACTTTCATTTAAAACATGTCGTCTTTCGCTGTGACCTATTAGTATGGTTTTTATGCCAAATTCATCTAATTGCTGTGTTCCTATCTCACCGGTAAAAGCTCCTTTATCTGTAGGATATGCATTTTGGGCTCCGATATTTATATCTGTATCAAAGCTGTCAAGTGCTGTTTGTGCCGGAAAAACAAATACTTCATTTGTTGTGTGGTTGGTTTTTAAAAATGTATCTATTTGCAAGATATACTCTTTAGTGTGTGCGCGCGTAAAATGGGTTTTAAGATTAGCAGCTACTATCATAATCCTTCCTTTGTTTTCATAAGAGGTTTAACGCCCGGAAGAGTTTTACCCTCTATGAGCTCAAGCGAAGCACCTCCTCCTGTTGATATAAAAGTCATCTCATCATCAAGACCCAGCCTTTGGATAAGATCAGCCGTGTCACCACCGCCTACAACAGTTGTAGCGTAACTATCAGCTACGTAATGAGCCAATTTGCTAGAGCCCCTTGCAAAACGCTCCATCTCATAGACCCCCATAGGTCCATTCCATAAAACTGTTTGGACATTGTTTAAAACTTCTCTATACAGACGCACGGTAGCAGGTCCGATATCAAGCCCCATCCAGCCATCTGGAATCTCTTGTACGGTCACGGCTTTACTGACTGCTTCAGCGTCAAAGCGTTCTGCGATTATAACATCAACGGGAAGATAAAACTTTACACCGAGTTTTTTGGCTTCATCCATAATCCTCCCCGCTTCTTCAAGCAGCTCATCTTCAACCAATGATGCGCCTATGTTATAGCCGAGTTTTTTTAAAAATGTAAACGCCATACCACCGCCTATTAGCATCTTATCAACGCGTGGCAATAGATTCATGAGCGCTTCAAGCTTACCTGAGACTTTGCTGCCGCCAACAATTGCAACAAAAGGTCGTGACGGTTTTTTCATAAGCGTACCAAAAAATTTTATCTCTTTTTGAAGTAAAAATCCAGCTGCTTGATGCTCTTTATCAAAATAATGAGTAATACCCTCTACTGAAGCATGAGCACGGTGAGATACGCCAAAAGCGTCATTGATATAAATTTCTGCCATAGATGCCAGTTTTTTAGCAAACTCTTTATCATTTTTTATTTCACCGCTTTCATATCGGAGATTTTCTAAAAGCAAAACCTCGTGAGGATTTAGGTCATGAGCCTTTTTAAGCGCATCCTCACCTATGACGTCACTGGCTAAAATAATCTCCTGTTTTAAAAGTGTATGCAATCTTTTTTGTATGGGCTTCATCGAATACTTCAAATCGCACTTACCCTCAGGACGTCCTAGATGAGATGCTAAAATAACCGCACAATCTTGATCAAGACAGTATCTTATAGTTGATATTGCAGCTCGAATGCGCCTGTCATCGGCAATATTTCCATATTCATCCATCGGTATATTAAAATCACAACGAATAAAAACTTTTTTTTCTGTTAAATCTAAATCTTTTATGCTAAATAATTCCATATTTCTCCTTATTTTGTGATATACAATGCCATATCAATTAAACGATTTGAATATCCCCACTCATTATCATACCAAGCCATAATTTTGACCATATTACCATCTATCACCTGAATCAAATCATCAGCTATTGTGCAGCTATACGAGGAATTGACAAAGTCTTGTGAGACTCTCATCTGCTCATCTACAAGCAAGATTCCTCTTAGCTCATTTGCAGCTTTTTGTTTGAAAAGTGCACTTAAACACTCTTTTGTCGTATCTTTGTTTAAAACAAGATTTAAGTCCATCATAGACACATCTGGTATCGGCACCCTAACGCTTTGACCATGAAGCTTATTGCTTAGTTTTGGTAAAACTCTACCTATGGCTTTAGCGGCTCCCGTTGAAGTAGGTATCATATTTACAGCTCCCGCGCGAGCACGTCTTTTATCTCTTGAGTGAGACATATCCAAAATATTTTGATCATTCGTATAAGAGTGAATGGTAGTCATAAGACCTTTTTGTATGCCAAAATTCTCATCCATGATTTGCGCTATCGGTGCAAGACAGTTAGTTGTGCATGACGCATTTGATATTACGTCCTCACCGTGATAGCTTTGCTCATTTACACCATAAACGAATGTAGCAGTATTTTCATCTTGCGCAGGAGCCGATAAGATTACTTTTTTGATACCGTTTTCAATATAATATGCGGCATATTCCTGCTTTAAAAAAAGCCCCGTACACTCTATAACTATATCAGCATTACTTCTTGCAAAATCTATATCTTTTGGATGATTTTTATGCGAGATATCAACCTTACTGCCATCTAGTAAAATAGTTTTATCATCCAAAACAGATATATCATGATCAAAAGCCCCATGCACTGAGTCATTTTTAAGCAAATATGCCATCATATCGGTTTGCATAGTATCGTTTACGGCAACTAACTCAATGTCATCACGCTTAGCTATCAGTCTTGCAACACTCCGCCCTATACGACCAAATCCGTTTAATGCAATTTTTAACGCCATTACAAACCTTACAAATAAAGTA